>CAYXDB010000009.1:17345-23760 GCA_964463735.1 uncultured Ruminococcus sp.
TTGCGAGAAGAGATGGAAGGGGCGGCGCGCCTCTCCGTCCCCCTGACCGTAGACGCAGAGGGGATACCGGGCCGCCTCGTCATGCAGGTGCACGACGAACTGGTATTGGAAGTGCGGCGGGAAGCCGCGGATGCGGCCGCCCGTGTGTTGCGAGAAGAGATGGAAGGGGCGGCGCGCCTCTCCGTCCCCCTGACCGTAGACGTCACGATCAGCGATACCTGGCTGGAATAAAACAGCCCGGGCACGTATGTCTGCCCAGGCAACAGCGCCCCCCTGTGCGTAGACCGCACAGGGGGCGCTTTCGTTATAGCAGCAAGGGTTGCACCCCCCGCTTTCAGAACACACGGGGTGCCTGATCGCCAAAAGATCAGACGTACCGTTGCACCGCGAAGGATGCCGCGACCGTGCGGCGTGCATCTTGCAGGTCTTCCAGTTCTCCGGTGGTGATCATCTGCACCGCCAGGTTGCCGATCGCCGTGGCCTCCGCAGGGCCGGCCAGGATCGTGCGGCCGGTGGCCTTGGCAGTCAGCTCGTTCAGATAGCCGGCCTGGCTCCCACCGCCCACGATACAGATCTCGTCAAAATGATGGCCGGTCAGGCGCTCCATCTCCTCCAATGCCGTCGCATATCCCTCGGCCAGAGAATGATAGATCACCGCGGCGACCTCCCCTACCGTCTGCGGGACGGGCATGCCCGCCTCCGCGCAGGCCTGCCGGATCTCAGCGATCATGCTGGCCGGGGCCAGGAAGCGTGCATCGGCTACCGGCACACGGGAGGGGAAATCATCTGCTTCACGCGCCAGGTCACACAAAGCGGCAAAGGAATAGGTCTGCCCCTCGGCCATCCACTCGCGGCGGGCAGACTGGATCATCCACAGGCCCATGATGTTTTTCAAGAAGCGGAAGCGGCCCTCATAGCCCCCCTCATTGGAGAACCCGGCCAGGCGTGCCTCCTTGGATGTATTGGCATCCCCCAGTTCCGTACCGAAGAGCGACCACGTGCCGGAACTGATGTAGGCAAAATGCGGTGCCGTCGAGGGGACTGCCACCACGGCCGATGCCGTGTCATGCGCGGCGACGCGCACCACATGGCAGGAGAAGCCCACGGCATCCTCCACCTCCCGGCTGAAACTGCCCAGCACGCTCCCGGGCATCTGCAATTCGCCCAGCATCTGCGCCGGAAGGCGCAGGCGCCCCAGCAGTTCATAATCCCAGCGCATGGTATCCGCCCGCACCATCTGCGAGGTGGAGGCCATGGTATACTCGTTTTCCATCACGCCCGTCAGACGGTAATTGAAATAGGAGGGCACCATCAGCAGGCGGTCTGCCGCCTCCAACAGGGCAGGGTCGCTTTCCCGCAGGGCCAGCAACTGATACAGGGTGTTGAAGGGCTGCATGGCGATGCCGGTACGCTCGTACAATTCCTGTTCCCCGACCTTCTGCCAGGCCAGCGCCTGCATCCCCTCGGTGCGGGCATCCCGATAGGCGACCGTATCCCCCAGCACCTGGCCGACGGGATCCAGGAGGACGAAATCCACCCCCCAGGTGTCGATCCCCATAAAGGTAGGGATCTTCCCGATCTCCCGGCAGCGGCGCAGGCCGTTCAGCACCTCGGAGAACAGGCGGTCATAGTCCCAGCACAGGTGCCCGTTGCGCTCCTGCACCCCGTTTTCAAAGCGATATACCTCTTCCAGCACCAGGCGGCCGTCCGCCTCCCGATGCCCCAGGATGTGGCGCCCGCTGGAGGCACCGAAATCGATAGCCAGATAATACACCGGTCCTTTCATCACTCACACCACTCCTTTTTGCAAAATGATATTGGCATACAGGGCGCTCTCCCCTGTGGCGAGGATCGCATACGCATGCCGTGCCTTCTCATAAAAGGCAAACCGCTCGATCTCCTCGATCATGCCATCCCCCCGGGCGTCCTGCTCCCGCAGGATCTGGCGGTATTCATCCCAAATGGGCGTTTCCGTATGGTCCCCCGGCATGACCTGCATCAGCCCCACCGGATGCGGCACATACGTATCCAGCGGGAACAGGGGAAGGAGCGCGCGCAACATCTCCGGCACGCCGTGCCCGTCACACCGGATCACATGGGCCCCCTGCCCACAGGAGGCGGCGGGGAAATTACCATCCGCGATGACAAGATAGTCTCCATGCCCCATTTCACACAGCACCTTCAACAGCTCCGGGGACAAAAGCGGCGAGATACCCTTTAACATACAAGCCTTCTTTCTGCCGGGGTGCCGGGAGAGGCAACACGCCTCCCCCGGCACAGCCACAGCGATCTTCACACCACACGGGTGCCGTTTTTCTTATTTTTTGAACAAAGGACCATAGGTCGCGCAGGCGCGGAAATCCTGTCCTTCCTTCTCCATGCCAAAGGCGTTCCAGGCGGAGGGACGGAAGATATCTTCCTCCGGTACGTTATGCATGCATACCGGGATGCGGAGGATGGAGCACAGCGTGATCAGATCGGCACCGATGTGGCCATAGCTGATGGCACCGTGGTTGGCGCCCCAGTTGTTCATCACGTCATACGCAGAGCGGAAGGCGCCCTTCCCGGTAACGCGCGGGGTGAACCAGGTGCAGGGCCAGGTATAGTCAGTCCGCTTCCAGAGGACATCGTTGACTTCCTCCGGCAGGGCGACCGTCCACCCCTCGGCGATCTGCATGACCGGCCCCAGACCCTTGACCAGGTTCAGGCGGATCATCGTGCAGGGCATCTCCGCGCGGGTAGCAAAGCGGGAAGAATACCCGCCGCCGCGGAAGTAGCCGCAGTCTGCATAGTTCCAGGTGGTATGTGCCATAACGGTGGCGGCATCCTGCTCGCTCATCTCATACCACGGTTTCATCACGGCGTGGCCGGCTTCATCCCGCACCTCACCGCAGGCATCCAGGCAGGCCGCACCGGAATTGATCAGATGGATAAAGCCGCCGGCTTCCTTAGCATGCCCGGTCAGCGTATATCCGGCCGCACGGGTCAGGGCCTCCTGGCTCCAATAGGTGCGCACATCGGCAAAGATCTGGGCGCGGTTGGTCAGCAACTTCATAAACAGCATGCCCAACCCGTTCAGGACATCATTTTCCGTGGCCAGCACATACGGCTCACGGGCGCCGTTCCAGTCGAAGGAGGTGTTCAGCATGGCCTCCGCAAAATCGCCATTGGGATAAAAATCCGTCCACTGCCGCTGTCCCTGGAACCCGGCGGCGATGGCATTGTGCCCCACGGCCTCTTCCTCGCACCCCTGCGGCAGGTTGGGATTGCCGTTCATCAGGTCTTTGATGATGAGCGCCATCTTGACAACGAATTCCCAGTCCTGGTCCTTATGGGCGCGGTCCTTCTGCAAGAAGGTGGGGTTCTTATCAAAGCCCTCGATGCAATATTTCTTGGCCCAGGCAAGCGCGCGGTCAAACTCCGCTTTGTCATAGATGCCCTCCGTCATGCGGCGGATGATCTCGACCTCATCGACCGACTCTACCCGCATGCCCAGATAGTCCTCGATAAAATCATGGTCGATGATGGAACCGCCAATGCCCATCGTGACCGACCCGATCTGCAGATAGGATTTGCCACGCATGGTAGCGGCGGCGACGGCCGCACGGCCGAAGCGCAACAGCTTCTCGCGCACGTCCGCCGGGATGTCCGTCTGGTCGGCCTCCTGCACATCATGCCCATAGATGCCGAAGGCGGGCAGGCCCTTCTGTGCGTGGGTCGCCAGGACCGACGCCAGGTAGACAGCACCCGGGCGCTCCGTCCCGTTGAAGCCCCATACGCCCTTGATGGTATGCGGATCCATATCCATCGTCTCCGCGCCGTAGCACCAGCAGGGTGTGACCGTCAACGTGATGGCCACCCCGGCGCGGGAAAACTTTTCAGCGCAGGCGGCAGCCTCTGCCACGCGGCCGATGGTCGTGTCCGCGATGATGACCTGTACCGGCTCCCCATTCGAATAGCGCAGATTCTCCTCAAAGAGACGTGCCGCGGCACGTGCCATGTTCATGGTCTGTTCTTCCAGCGATTCCCGCACCCCCAGCGCGCCGCGCCGCCCATCGATCGTGGGGCGGATGCCAATGACCGGATACGCACCAATGTAACGATTGTTTGCCATGATCTTTTCCTCCTTGTATTTTTGTGTAAAAAAGTTCTGTGTATTTCTTTGCCTTTTATATCATACCATACCGCGCACGGAAAGTGCCGTGGGGGATCCGGCAGAAAATATGGAGAAAACTTCCCTCTCCCCCGCTATCCTGCACGCCCGCTGGCCCCTTGCCTGCCTTTTTCCCGCAGGGATCAGGACAGGAGCAACACGGTAGAGGAGAGATATTCTATTTCCGTATGGAAAGTGACTCGGTCCCCTTCCCGCGTGACGGGAACGGAGGTGCGCTTGCCGTCACGCCCCAACTGCTCTACCGTAGAGAACGAAACGTGCGGCAGGCGGAGCGATATCTCCGGGAAGGTATCGACATTGCCATTGGTCAGGATCAGCACATATGTCCCTTCCTCTGCGTACAGATACGGGCAGACGCCTTCTTCCTCCGAGAGGGCGAGCGGCGCAGGGGCAGAAGCCAGCAGTTCGTGCAAAAAGTGGCGGCGCAGGGTGCATTGCTGGGTCAGGAGCGGTGTTGCCCCGTCATCGACCAGCACATACGGGATAACGGCAAAATTCTCCCCCACCGTGATGGCAGGTGCCAGCCGCTGCATGCGATACCCATACACTTCTGTCTTGATGGAAACAGGGGCGCCGGGCGCGTATTCGATCTCCACGAAGTCGCCCGCTGACGTGCGGGAGGAGGCACGCAACCCGCGCACGCCGTCGATATACAGCGTTTTGTCGGCGCATTCCTCATACGTGTGGTAACCATTGTCGCGGCCCTTAAATTCTACGCGGTCGGCGCAGATGAGATCGGCCATGCCGCGCTTTTGCAATTCCAGCGCGCCGCTCCCATCCACCAAAACGAAGTTGTTTGCGAACAGGGCACGCAACGCAGCATCGGTGAGATCGGCCATGGACCAGGCGTTTAGAAAGACGGTCTTGCCGGAAAATGCTTTTTCCTGAGAATAGCAGAAACTGACGCCCATATCGCCGAGATATCCGGCCGCGTGGTACTCCCGCGGGATCATGCCCACGATACTGTCGCCATGCCATTCCTGATGATAGCAGGCACGCGGATCGATCGGCACGATGACGCCCGCAAGCGCGCGGTAATGCAGATGCAGATCCCGGATCGCCTGCATGAAGGGCTGTTCCTCCTTCACCACGGCGCCATAGCCCATAGAGTCCCGCGGCCCGTTGGCCTCAAACCCGTAGAGCGAATAGGTCATGCCGGAGAGCACGAGAGGAATGGCCGCCTCCAGCGCGAACCGCATGAAGCGGGGGCTGCGGCGGTGGCGGGAGGAAGAACTGTGTTCCACCTCCGGCAGGATATGTACTTCCTCTTCGCACAGGGCGCGGATGCCCATACTGCACTTATTGAAATAGTGGATATAATACTTGCCCGGGATCTCTTCATACGGCAGGTGGATGCGCTGTATCTTATGCCCGCCTTCGCCCATCGCCGCAAAAAAGCCCTGCCAGTCTCTTGCTTCCAGAGAATGCTGTTCCGGGCCGGAGGTCATGATGGCCACATCGGTGGTGGGGCAGGCCGCCTTCACGGTATGGACGATCTCCTGCAACAGCCCCAGCATGGTATCGTGGTTGGAGTCCAGCCAGGCTTCCCTCTCCCGGTTGCAGGGGCCGGGGGCCAGCAGTTTGGAAACGAATTCCTCGCGGGTGTACTGCGTGCCGAGCCGCTTATTATAATCGGCCATGTGCAGAGGGCAGAAACAGCCGGCATCCCGGAGCGGGACGTGGTTCATCAGCCGGAAATCGTCCTCGATCCAGTAGGTATCCGGTTGCAGCTCACGCACCAGCAGTGTCACATACTCCGCAAAATAGGCACGCCAGTTTTGGCAGAGCGGGCACGGGATGACCGCAGAGGCGGTGCCGTAGCGATCGACCATGGTGGTAAAATGCTGGTCGGGGGCCAGGTGCCGGCCGCGGTCGACATGCCCCATCTCGATCCAGTTGTTCACACTGACGACGATGCCGTTTTCCTCCAGGCGCTTCTTGGCCTTTTTCAAGACGGCGACCCATTCCTGCGCCTCCGGCAGGGAGATGTGACCACGGTGGAATTCCTCCAGATTCAGCATCAGCATCACATTGTCAAAGCCATATTTTACGCAATGGGTGCAAAGTGCCTCGATCCGCTCATCCTGCCAGATGTCCGGCGTGATCTGGATGCGCAGGCAATTATGATAGGTGCGATATTCCATATATGTGCCCTCCGTATATTGGTTACATAGTGTGTTTTTATTATATCAAAAATCGCCAGAAAAAGCAATAGATTCGGGAAAAGTTGTGCGAGATACT
>CAYXDB010000010.1:0-23422 GCA_964463735.1 uncultured Ruminococcus sp.
GAACCCATGTTACAGCCGTGAAAGGGCCGTGTCTTAGCCGCTTGACCAACGGGCCATACCTCATAACGATAGTATTATAACACACACGAACAAAAATTGCAATACTTTTTTTCATTTTTTTTGGTAAAGCTGTTCCGGCACCGGAAGAACTGCCCGCGTTTTCCCCCTTTACGGCATGCAGGAAGCGAAAAAATGCATATCCGGCGTGTTTTGGCCAGGAAGATCGGCCCAAAACGCAGGAGGAAGGACTTTTTCTTGCATTTTTTAATTTTCCCTCTTGACGAATGCACCATCATCCGCTATAATAGTATAAACCGTATCCCCTGCTACTTACATCTTTCAGGAAAGGATCCTCTGCCAGCGGGCGAGGAATGGGAACAGTTATGGCAAGCAACGACAGGATCTACAATTTCTCCGCAGGCCCCTCCATGATGCCGGTACAGGTCTTGAAGAAGGCCGCCTCCGAAATGCTGAATTACGGGAAGACGGGCATGTCCGTGATGGAGATGAGCCACCGCAGTCCGGAATACCAGGCGATCATCGACGAGGCAGAGGCCTCTTTGCGCACCCTGATGCACATCCCCGACAACTATCGCGTCCTGTTCTTACAGGGGGGCGCCTCCACCCAGTTCGCCGCCGTACCGCTGAATCTGCTGGGGGGCAGCAACCGGGCAGATTATGTCATTACCGGCCAATTCTCTAAAAAAGCCTATACCGAGGCACAGAAATACGGGGATATCGCGATCGCCGCTTCTTCTGCCGGCGCTAATTTTACTTTCATTCCGCCGCTGGAAAAGACCTCTTTCCGCCCGGATGCCAACTATGTGCACATCTGCTACAACAATACGATCTATGGCACCCGCTTCCCCTCTGTGCCGGACACCGGCAACATCGCACTCGTCGCAGATATGTCCTCCTGCATCCTCTCCGAGCCGGTGGACGTCTCCCGCTTTGGCCTGATCTATGCGGGGGCGCAGAAGAACATCGGTATGGCAGGGCTGACGCTGGTCATCGTGCGGGATGACCTGATCGGGCATGCCAAGCCCATCACGCCCTCCATGCTGGATTACAAGCTGATGGCCGAGAACGGCTCCATGTACAACACCCCGCCCTGCTATGCGATCTACATTGCCGGTCTGGTCTTCAAATGGCTGCTCAAGCAGGGGGGGCTAGAGGCGATCCAGCAGAGCAACCGGGAAAAGGCCGCCCTGCTCTACGACTATCTGGACAGCCAGAACTACTACACCGCCCCGGTAGAGGCTGAGAGCCGCTCCATGATGAACGTGGTCTTTGTGACGGGCAGTAAAGAGCTGGATGCCAAATTCGCATCCGAAGCTGCCGCGGCCGGCCTGCGCAATCTCAAAGGGCACCGCAGTGTAGGAGGCATGCGTGCCTCGATCTACAACGCCATGCCGCGGGAAGGCGTAGAGGCGCTGGTGGAATTTATGAAGCGCTTTGCCGCCGAGAATCCCAAAGAGGAGGGATGATGGCATGAAAAAACAGATACAACTGCTGAACAAGATCGCCCCCTGCGGCATCGATGTTTTCCCGACCGATGCCTACACCGTCTCCGACTGCGCGGATGCGCCGGAGGCGATCCTGGTGCGTTCTGCCTCCCTGCATGATACCGTATTCCCCGCCTCGCTACGTGCCGTCGCACGTGCCGGCGCCGGGGTGAACAACATCCCCGTAGAGCGCTGTGCGGAGGAAGGCATCGTGGTCTTCAATACACCGGGCGCCAATGCCAACGCCGTCAAGGAATTGACGATCGCCGCCCTGCTCCTTGCCTCCCGCCAGGTGATCCCCGGGATCGAGTGGGTCCGGACGCTGGCAGGCACGACCGGCATCGCCAAAGCGGTGGAAGCCGGGAAGGGTGCCTATGCCGGGCAGGAGATCACCGGTAAGACCCTGGGCGTCATTGGTCTGGGGGCGATCGGCGGTATGGTAGCGAACGCCGCCAACGGGCTGGGCATGTCCGTCATCGGCTGTGACCCGTATATTACGGTCTCGGCCGCCTGGGCGCTCTCCGGCGCGATCAAGAAAGCTTCTTCGTATGAAGAGATCTATCGCCAGGCCGACTACATCACCCTGCACGTCCCCGCCACGGCAGAAACGCGCGGCATGATCGGCCGTGACACACTGACCATGATGAAAGATGGCGTCCGCATCGTCAATCTGGCGCGGGCAGATCTGGTAGACGCCGCCGCCCTGAAAGAGGCATTGTCCTCCGGCAAGGTGAGCGCCTATATCACCGACTTCCCTACCGAAGAACTGGTGGGCGTGCCCGGCACCGTCTGCATCCCCCATCTGGGCGCCTCGACCAGTGAGTCGGAGGAGCATTGCGCCGTGATGGCGGCGCGGCAGACGATCGATTATCTGGAGAACGGCAACATCCGCCATTCCGTCAACTATCCGGACGTATCCATGCCGCGCACCGGGGCACAGCGCCTGTGCCTGTGCCATCGCAATATCCCCAACATGCTCTCGCAGATCACCTCCCGCATCTCGGAAGGGGGCATCAACATCGAGAACCTCTCCAACGGTTCCCGCGGGGAATATGCCTATACGCTGATCGACCTGAGCCAGGCGGCCGATGCCGCCCTGCCGGAAGCCCTCCGGCAGATCCAGGGCATGATCCGCGTGACCGTTCTATAAACGACCGCCGGGGCCAACTGCCCGGCTACCAAAACAGACCCCACCCGGGGCATGCCCCGGGTGGGGTCTGTTTATGCGCACCTGCGCGATCTTCTGCGCCTTTATCCCTGCGCGGGATAGTGGGCATGGGCATAGGCCAGCAGCGCGGCGCGCTCGTTGGGCACCGTGCCGCATAGAACGGCCTCTAACAGCGCCTGCAACACCTGGCCCATATACCGCCCCGGGGCATACCCTTCTGCCCGCAGGTCGGTGCCGGAGAGCGCCAGATCCGCTACCGTGCAGACCGGGCGCTCCTCAGTCAGGAGCCGGTCTAAGCATGCCTGCGCCTCTGCCAGCACGGGGGACGTGGGATCCGCACTGCGGTGGTAGGCCAGCAGCAGGGGGGCATCCGTTTCCCCCAGGCCGGAAAGAAAACGCCGCATGACCGCCGCTTCACCACAGACGGCATCGGTGCGATGCTGAAGCAGTTTCATCACGCGCTCCCGCGTGCGGCGGTCAAAGCGCAGGCGCTCCATATAGGCGTGGGCCGCTTGCACGTCCCCGCCCGGCGACACCAGCGGCGCAAGGAAGGCCATCCAGCGCAATACCGGTTCCTGCGGCAGGCGAGAAAGGCGCGTGCACAGCTCTTTCAGAACACACGGGGTGCCCGAAACGGCTTTTCCCCACGTCGGCAGGGCGGCAAAGAGCACGGCCTGCCCTGCCGCGATCACCCGGGGCGCCCCCACCCCCAACAGCATCTTCTGCACCTCTACGCGGATGCGCTCTGCCGAGACCTGCGCCACGCGCCAGGCTTGCCGCTCTGCGGCGCGGGCGGTCGCCTCCTCCAGGGTAAAATCCAGTTCTGAGGCGAAGCGCAGGGCACGCAGGACACGCAAGGCATCCTCGGTGAAGCGGGCATCCGGGTCCCCGACTGCGCGGATCCTCCCTGCGGCCAGATCCTCCTGCCCGCAGAAAAAGTCCTGCACGCCTGTCTTGGGGTGGTAGGCCATGGCGTTCACCGTCAGGTCCCGCCGCGCCGCATCCTGTTGCAGGCTGGAGGTGAAGGTCACCGATGCCGGGTGGCGCCCATCCGGATAGGCACCATCCAGCCGATAGGTCGTGACCTCAAAGGGCATGCCGTCACAGAGCACCGTCACGGTGCCGTGCTGGATGCCGGTGTCGATCATCCGATAGGCGGAAAAGACACGGTGCATCTCCTCCGGCCGTGCGGAAGTCGCGATGTCGTAGTCCTTTGGCTCCTTGTGGAGCAAAAGGTCCCGCACACAGCCCCCTACCAGATACCCTTCATATCCCGCATCCCACAGGCAGGCAAGCAACGTATGCACCTGCGGTGGCAGGGCAAAGTGCCCCCCGCCACCTATGATATCCTGCTCTCCCGTCATGCTCCCCTCCTTGCAGTGGCGCCCCGCTTCTCCCAAATGATCTGATCGATCATTCATACGGCCGGGGCCTTTTCCGGCATCCTGTACGGTGAAACGCGCCGTCAAGATCCTTTTCATTGCCTGTATTATACCACAGGGCGGGAAAAAAAGCAACCCTACGCCTCCAGCGCGATGCAGGAGAACAATTGCTGTACGTCCCCTGCCCCCATGATGACGGCGATGTCGCCCGGGCGCAGAGCGGCGCACAGCATCTGCCACGTCATGGCCGGGGTGCCGCCGTACACCCCCTGCGGGAGTGCCCCTGCCAGATCGCAGGAACCGATGCCGCAGGTGTCCTGTTCCCGCGCCGCATAGATATCGGCAAAGAACACGCGGTCAAAGGCGGACAGCGCCTGCACCAGCCCGGAGAAAAGGTCATGCGTGCGGGAGAATGTGTGGGGCTGGAAGAGGCAGAGCAGGCGCCCCCCTCCCGGCAACAGGGGGCGCAATGTGCGTGCGGCGGCGCCGATCTCGGTAGGATGATGGGCATAGTCCCCATACACGCGCGCGCCCTGCCAGCGGCCGCGATATTCCAGGCGGCACGGTACCCCTGCGAAGGCCGAGAGCGCCGCCTGCGCGGCCGCAAACACCGCTTCCTCCGCGCCGTACAGGGCCATCTGGGCCGTGATGGCGGCCAACGCGTTCTGCACATTGTGCATGCCCGGCACCCGCAGGTGGATGCGCCCCCAGGCCCGCCCCCGCAACGTGTAGAGGAATTCCGTCTCCCCCTGCACTTCCTCTATCTGTGTGGCACGCCCCTGTGCCCCGTCGCCCAGGCCGCAGGTCCACACCTCCGTCCCCGCCGCCTGCACGGCAGGCAGGAGGGCGGCAAGCGACGGGCTGTCCTGCCCGATCACGGCCCGCGGCGCCCGCGACAAAAAGGTCAGAAAAGAGGCCGAGAGCTGCGCCGGCGTCTTGAAATAATCGGTATGCTCCCATTCCATATTCAGCGCCAGTGCCAGATGGGGATGCAGGCACAAAAACGAGTCTCCATATTCACAAGCTTCACACAAAAAAGTCTCCTTGCCTCCCTGCCGCCATACCGGTGCCCCCCTGCCCAGCGGGGCGCCGGAAAGGACGGTCGCCCCGGCGCCCTGCCGCGCCAGCCCTGCGGCCAGCATGGCGGTGGTCGTGCTCTTGCCATGCGTACCGGCCACGGCGATACTGGTCGGATATTCGGCCATCAGGCAACCGAGCAGGGCGGCGCGGGACAGAAGGAGCGCGCCCGCTTCCCGCGCGGCCACCAGCTCCGGTGCGTCCGGCGGGACGGCCAGGGAATAGACCACCGCCCCATACCCCCGGACGTTCTCTGCCCGGTGCCCCACCTGCACCGGGATCCCTGCCTGGCGCAGTGCCCGCACCGTCTCGCTCTCCACGATGTCCGAACCGCCGACCCGATAGCCACGCTCCCGTGCAAGGAGCGCCAGGGCATGCATCTGTATCCCCCCGATCCCGACAAAAAACAGCCCTTCCCGCCCCGCCAGAACGGCAGAAAGTGACCCCTGCACCCCCCATATATTCCCGCTCGACACGATACGCCTCCTATGTACCCAAAATGTTGAATGGCACTTAAAAAAACATTTGAAAAAGAACCGCAAAACGTAAATATTGTATTCACATTTTACCGTTATACTGTATGCATCGGAACCAAAAATTCATACCACAAGGAAGGACAAACCTATGCAGATCACCGATATTAAGATCAGAAAATTTTTTAATGAAGGTCCCATGAAAGCCGTTGTCTCCGTCACGTTCGATGATGCGCTGGCCGTACATGATATCAAAGTCATCTATGCGCGTGAGCGGTTCTTCATCGTCATGCCCAGCCGGAAGAATCCGGACGGCACGTTCCGTGACATCGTGCACCCCATCAACACGCAGTTCCGCCAGGAACTGGAGAATGCCGTGATCGATGCCTACCACGTGCAGTTGGCCGCCGCAGAGGCCGAGGCACAGGTCGCCGCATCGGAGACAGCAGATCCCGTCCTCTTCTGAAAAGATGAAAGCCATCCGGGGCGACCCGGATGGCTCTTCTTTTCTCTAAGCACCCCGCCTCTCTGCTATTATATGCACGGCGGGTGCCCGACATGACGCACGCGGTGTAGGCCGCGCACGTCAACTATTCATTTTGCATGAGGTGACATTTGCTGTCATAGAAGCGGTGCCAGGACGACGAGCAGCGAACACAGGAGCCGTTCATACAGGCGCAAGGACAGCTCCTCCTGCCCCAGCGGCACACACTCGCGGGAAAAGAGCTGTTCAAAATGCATGCGCATCGCCCCCAGGCAGGGGGTGGCATACAGGAGCGCCCCACACTCAAAATGGTGGATGAAAGAACGGTAGTCCAGGTTGATGGTGCCCACCGCGGCTACCTCATCATCCGCAAGGAAGGTCTTGGCGTGCAGGAATCCGTCCCGATAGGCGTATATCTTGACCCCCGCCTCCAGCAGGTCAGCGCAGTAGTACCGCGTCAGCAGATAGATGACCTTTTTGTCCGGGATCTGCGGGATGATCAGGCGGACATCCACCCCGCGGCGGGCGCATCGTTTCAGTGCCTCGGTGATATTGGTATCCACGATGAAGTAGGGCGTGGTGATATACAGATAGCGATCCGCCCGGTCGATCAGGTCCAGATACAGGTTCTCCCCGATGTTATCCTGGTCGATCGGCGCGGGGCTATCCCCGAAGGACAGAAGATAGCCGCCGCCGGGATAGGCCGTGTGGGCCGATGGCAGGAGCGGGGCCAGCGCCAGGGCCGGTTGGCCGGAGGCGTTATACATCCCCACGAACAGGCGCACCAGGCTCTCTACCCCTTCCCCGCGCAGGCAGACACCGTTATCCAGCCAGCGGCCGAACGGGCGCTTGACATTGATGTATTCATCGGCCAGATTGACCCCGCCCAAAAAGCCCGTCTCCCCATCTACGACCGTGATCTTGCGATGGTCGCGGTTATTATGCCGGATGGAGACGACCGGGCTGAAGCGGCGGAACTTGCGCGCCTGCAATCCCGCGCGGCGCAGTTCCGCATCGAAATGCCGGGGCACCTTGCCGATGCTCCCCACATCGTCATAGAGGATATAGACCGGGATGCCCTGCTGTGCCTTCTGTACCAGCACGTCATAGATGCTCCCCCACATCACGCCATCTTCGATGATAAAGTATTCCAGCAGGATATACTGCCGTGCCCCGCGCAACGCAGAGAGCAGAGCCGCATGGAAATCCTCCCCCGTTGGCAGATACTGCACATCGGTACAGTCGCTCAGCGGGAGGCAGGCAGCCTGGCGCAGATAGCGGAACACGCCGCCCCATTTCTCCGTCCGGCAGGCGAGCGTGGCAAAGGCCGCTTCCTCCTTCTGGCTCTTCTGACCCGGCAACAGGGGCGCATTGATCGTTTCCACCTCACGGCGTGAGGCCTTCCGACTGCCAAAGAGGACATAGATCACCGTGCCCGCCAAAGGAGAGACGAGGAACAGCATCATCCATGGCAATTTGTACACGGCGGCACTGCGGTCGTTAGCAATATTGAGAAAGAGGAATGCCCCCATAAGACCAAAGATCAGGTCAACGACCCAGAAGTGCTGCCCCAGCGTATAGGCAAAGAAGATGTTGAAGCCGACCTGCAAAAAGATAGTCAGCAGGATCACGACGAACCGCACGGAATAGCGCACATGCTTATTGCTGTTATAGCTCTTCTCGGTACGCAACTTGCCCACCCCCTGTCCTTTGAATCTTTCAAAGAGATTTTAGCATATTTTTCCCTCGCATGCAAGCATCAAACCGCAGGAAAATGTTTTTTTTCAAAACGGGGCAACTCCCCCCGGTCGTGGCGCCCGGAAAGCAAAAAAATCTACTATCAGCTATTGCATTTTGCAAAAACGTATGCTATACTTATATTGCATGATCTTCGTCGTGCACTGCATGGAGCACGCCCCGCTTCTTCGGAGGAGATCATGATACCGCGTGGCCCGTCCCCCGTGGATAGCCGGAAAGGATGTTGCCCCATGGAATTTGCCGATCTGCACATCCATGCCCTTTGCGGTGTGGACGATGGTGCCCCCGACACACAGACCATGTATGCCATGCTGGATGCGGCATGGCAGGATGGCACGCGCATCCTGTGTTTTACCCCGCATGCATTCCCGGCCATGTTTGGCCGCAACCAGGAAAAGATCGCATCGGCCTTTTCCTTAGCGCAGGACTATGTGGCCGCCCGCGGGTATGCCATGTCGCTGTTCCTGGGCAGTGAGATCCATGGGAGTGCCCATTATCCGGACTGGGCCGACCGGCAAAGTGCCCCTTCTCTCCATAACACCCGCTATGTGCTGGTCGACTTTGATGAGGGCGAGCAGCTTTCTGTATTGCGCAACAGCCTCCTGCGTGCCCTGAATGCCGGGCGGCGCCCGATCCTCGCACATGCGGAGCGCTATCACTGTTTCAAACGGTCATCGCTGTGCGCCACGCTCCGCGCCCTGCGCGAGGACGGTGTGCTCATACAGGTCGATGCGGGTTCCCTGTTGAACGAATTTAGCCTTTCCTGCGCGGCAAAGAGCCGCGCTATCCTATCCGAGGGGCTGTGCGATCTGATCGCATCGGATGCCCATGGCGTCCTGCGCCGCCCCCCGCGCCTCTCTGAGGCCTACCGGCATGTGTCCCGCCGCTACGGGACGAATTATGCCACTTCCCTGTTTTGGAAAACACCGTGCCATCTGCTTGGTCTAGATCGAAAGGAGAATTCCCCCGATGGAAGAAAATAACGAATACGAAAGAACGATCGAATTGAAAGAACTGTGGCATATCTTCGTCCAGCGCTGGTGGATCCTGCTGCTATGCGGTGCGCTCTGCCTGGCGGGGGCCTGGGCCTATAAGAAGCTGACCTGGCGCCCCATGTACAAATCCACCGCCACGCTCTATATCCTGAACCGCGGGGGAGAAAGCATCACCTCCACGGATCTGAGCATCGGTCTGAACGTGGTCAGCGACTGTATATACTCCCTGCAGTCCCACGCCGTGCTGGACAAGGTGCTGGATCTGAAGATCGCCCCGGCGGGCACGACCTATGAGGATCTGGCCAAACAACTGACCATAAACAACGAGGAAAAGACCCGTTTCCTTGAGGTCACGGTCACCGCCTCCTCCCCGGAGGTGGCCAAGCAGTTGGTGGACAGTATCTGCACCTTCGGCACGGCCAAGATCAACGAGACCTTCCGGTATGAGCAGATCTCGATCCATGAGACGGGCACGCTGAGCGACAAGCCCTGCAACAGCACCAGCCTCTCTTTTTACCTGATCGCGGCGATGGTGGGCGCCCTGCTTGCCTATCTTGTCCTGCTGTGCGCTTATATACTGGATGACAGCATCCACACCGATGAGGACGTGCATCGCTATCTGGGGCTGACCGTGCTGGCCACGATCCCCAATATGGACGAGACACACGAAAAAAAGTTCTATGGCTACCGGAACGGCACCCCTGCCCCGTCCGCCGACACGGCTGATCATACCTGAAGGAGATAGCGCCATGAATACGATCCAATTGACATTGCCGGGGGAGAACTATTTCCCCGCAGAAGAAGCCTTCAAGACCCTGCGCACGAACATCCAGTTCTGTGGCAAGGATGTACACGTGATCGGTGTGACCGGACATGGGGAAAACGATGGCAAAACGCTGGTCACCCTCCACACCGCCCGGAGCCTGTCGCAGTTGGGCCTGCGGATCCTGGTGCTGGATGCAGATATGCGCAACTCCGTCATGGCCGGGCGCAACACCGATGCGGAGGCACCCCAGGGCCTCTCCGAGATCCTGAGCGGGCTGACCACGCCGGATGCCTGCATTGCAAAGACGCAATATGAGGGGCTACACATCCTGTTTGCAGGGAAATACCCCCCCAACCCGTCTGAATTGCTGGCCAGTGCGTCCTTTGCCGATCTGCTCACGCAGTTGCGCACCTCGTATGACTATATCCTGATCGACACGCCACCCCTGGGGCTGGTGGTCGATGCGGCGGTCATCGCCCCTTTGTGTGATGGCATGATACTGGTGCTGGCCAATTCCCGCGTGCGCTATACCCAATTGCAGAACACGGCAGGCCAATTGCGCAAGAGCGGTTGCCGCATCCTGGGCGTGGTGTGCAACAATAAGCAGGTGCGCCACCACAAAAAGAGCCGCTATTACTACCCCAGACCCGACAAAGCAGGCAATAAACAATAACTTTTCCTGTAAAGGAAGAGCGCCCGGCGCGTAACGAAACGGTTACACGCCGGGCGCTCTTTTTAATTCCTGCGCGGCAACAGGCTTATGCCTCGTCGCCGCCCTTTTCGTCTGTCCCGGGGTCTGCCTCCGGCAGGGCCGCATCAAACCATTCTGCCGCGGTATCCTCGCGCGGCGCCTCTCCTGCCGCCTGCTCTGCCGCGCGGATGGCGCGGGCCTGCTCTATCGCCGCCTGGAGGGCGGAAACGAATGCCGGGTCTGCTTCCAGTTTGATATACAACTCCCCTTTGGGCCCTTCTGCCCGCACGATCTGATAGACCGGCGCCCCCATGGTGGCGATGAAGGTGTAATAGGAGCGGCCGTGCTTATCTTCTGCATGCGCGGGGTCGTATTCCTCCACGGCCAGAACACGGCGGAAGGAGATCTGGCACACGATGCTGGAGCGGCGCCCCTGGCGCTGTTCCACCAGCAAAACAGGGCATCCCGCTTCACCGGGGTGGATGCTGTATGCATAAGAGACCATACAATATTTAGAAGCGACCAGCAGCCCTAGCACGATCATGGTAAAGCCCGCCAATTGGATCGCCCCGCCGTAACTTTCCGTCATCCGGGGGCCAAGCAGGACGGCGGCGGCCCCCAACACCGCGAGCGAGAGCGATAGGATCAGCGCCCGGTGATTTTTGGCCCGGGGGGTGCAAGCGGGCCGTGTTTGATCTTGTTCGTTCATCAGGAAAGTTCCTCCTGGGTCAGTGTCAAAGTCGTGTCGTCCCCTGCCAGCGCCTCCTCATACACGATGAGGTAGGCATACGGTTCCTGCGTCAGGTCCACATCCTCTGCGTAATATACATCCAGCCACAGGCCGGTCTGCAACTGGGAAAAATCGATATCCGAAAAGACCAGCCGCATGTAATGATACAGGAAGGCGTCTTCCTCCTGCACACACACGGCAGGGGAAGATACGACCCGCCCGTCCCCGTCCCGCAGGACGAAAAAGAAGCTCTGCGCGCCGCGCTCCGGCACCTCGCTCAGTTCCAGCTCGGTCTGCATCATCGTCAGCGTGCTGTCGGTATAGCGCAACACGATCTGCAGTTCTCCCGCCTCCGGACAGTAATACTGATACGCGGCAAAGAACCGCGCCTCCCGTGAGCGGTCATAGGAGACGCGCAGTTCCTGATGGCGCAACACAGGTGACGTGCCGGTAGACGTGGCATAGGTGCGCAACGTATCACTGACATACGGGCGCTGCAACGCGGAGGGGTAGTGCTCCGCGATCGCGATACGGAAGATCATCAGGGCAAACGTGCCGAAGATGATCGTATAGAGCAATATCTTTATCAACAGTTTTACGGGTCTGCGTACCATAGCGCGCCCCTTTCCCAATTCATCGAGGTATATTATACCTTTCCCGCGCGGTTTTGTCAACGCGTGCGCGTATACTTTACGTATATTTTTTGTGAACAGGGCTTTCTTTTCTCCCCGCGCTTCCCTTCCCCTCCCCCCAAAAACGGCCTTTCTTCCCCGGGGGCGGGCTGTTTTTTACAGATTTTTTCACTTTACCCAAAAAAAGTGGCGTGCGGCCCTTGCATTTTGCGCGGGGCTGTTGTATAATAACTGCAAAAAGCGCGGGTATAGGGGCGGGAGCCCCGGAGAGCGAAAGGAGAGTCCCTATGAGGATCGTAGTCAAGGTAGGCAGTTCCACATTAACGTATCGCAACGGGTGTATGAATATCCGCCGCGTCAGCGCCCTGTGCCGTGTGCTCAGCGACCTGAAGAACGCGGGGCACGAGATCATCCTGGTCTCCTCCGGCGCCATTGCCATGGGCGTGGGCAAGCTCTCCCTTGCCGCGCGACCGCATGACATCCCGTCCAAGCAAGCCGTGGCGGCGGTGGGGCAATGTGAACTGATGTACGTCTATGACCGCCTCTTTCAGGAATATGGCCACACCGTGGCGCAGATCCTGCTGACCGGGGAAGACCTCCGCCATGAGGACCGGCACGCCAATTTTGGCAACACCATGGCGCGGCTGTTGTCCCTGCGGGTCTTGCCGATCATCAATGAAAATGATACCGTTGCCACCGACGAGATCCGCGTAGGCGACAACGACACCCTCTCTGCCCTGGTGGCGGCCAGCATCCAGGCCAACTGCCTGATCCTGCTCTCCGACATCGACGGGCTCTATTCTGCCGACCCGCACAAAGATCCCGCGGCGCACTTGATCCGCGAGGTACGCGGGGTGGACGATGCCATCATGGCACTCGGGGGCGATGCAGGGAGCCCCCTGGGGACAGGCGGCATGCACACGAAGCTGCAGGCCGCACGCCTGTGCACGGAAAACGGCTGTGACATGATCATTGCCAATGGCAACGACCCGGAAGTGCTCTACCCCCTGATAGAAGGGGGCAAGGCGGTCGCCTGCACGCATTTTTATGCTACGGGAGGACATAACGCATGACGGAGATGCAAACCATATTCACGCGTGCCCGCGCGGCGGCCGGGGTGCTGGCCACCTTATCCGATGCGCAGAAGAACGAGGCGCTGGCCGCCATGGCCACAGCGCTGCAAACACAGGCCGCACGCATCCTGGCGGCCAATGCCGCAGACGTGCAGGAATACGGCGCGGCGCTGGGGCCGGTCATGGCCGACCGCCTGCTATTGACGCCGGATCGCATCCGTGCCATGGCAGACGGGATCCGCGCCGTCCTGGCCCTGCCGGATCCGGTAGGGCGCATCTTGGCCGAGCAGACACGGCCGAACGGGCTCTGCATCCGCCGCGTGGCGGTGCCGCTGGGCGTGATCGGCATCATTTACGAGAGCCGCCCCAACGTCACAGCCGATGCTGCGGCGCTCTGCCTGAAGAGCGGCAATGTCTGTATCCTGCGCGGGGGCAAGGAGGCCTACCGCACAGCCTCCACCATCACCGCAGTCCTGCAGGAGGCGCTGTCTGCCTGCGGGCTACCGCGAGAACTGGTGCAGATGCCCACCGACACCAGCCGCCAGAGCGCGACCGCCATGATGGAAGCCGTGGGCTATATCGACGCCCTGATCCCGCGCGGCGGGGCGGGGCTGATCCGCGCCTGCCTGCAGCAGGCGCGCGTCCCCTGCATCCAGACCGGCACCGGCATCTGCCACATCTATGTAGACCGGGATGTCTCCCTGCCCATGGCGCTGGATATCGTGGAGAATGCCAAGGCCAGCCGCCCCTCCGTCTGTAATGCGGCGGAGGTGTGCCTGGTGCACCGCGCGATCGCGCCGGCCTTTCTCCCGCTTCTCCAGTCCCGTCTGGGAGAGGAGCGGGTCGCGCGGGGGCTCACGCCAGTTGCCCTGCGGCTGGACGAGGCGGCCGCCGCCATCATCCCCGGCACGCCGGCCGGGCCAGACGACTTTGACACGGAATTTCTCTCCTACACACTGGCCATCCGCGTGGTGGAGGATCTGGGCGCGGCGCTGGCCCACATCGCCCAGCACAGCACCCACCACAGTGAGGCCATCGTCACAGAGGACGAAGCGGCCGCCACGCGCTTTTTGCGCGAAGTGGACAGCGCGGCTGTCTATCACAATGCCTCGACCCGGTTTACCGATGGGGGAGAATTCGGCCTGGGATGCGAGATCGGCATCTCCACCCAGAAACTGCATGCCCGCGGCCCGATGGGCTTGCAGGAACTGACCACGTACAAATATTGCATCAGCGGCAACGGGCAGATCCGCTGAGAGGAGGAATGTGAAATGATGGAATGGGGAGCGATCGGCTGTGGTAACATGGGAGGCACGCTGGCGCAGGCGATCTGCCGGGCGCTGGGCGGCGACCACGTGATGCTATACGATGCCGACGAGGCAAAATGCCGGGAGTTGGCCGCCCGGACACAGGCAACGGCGGGTACCAGCGCCGCCGCGGTGGCAGAGCACTGCCGCTATCTGGTCATGGGGCTGAAGCCGCAGGTGCAGATACGCGTATTGCGGGAACTGGCACCGCACATTCCTGCCGGCACGACGGTGATCTCTATGGCGGCGGGCGTGTCCCTTGCAGCATTGGAGGAGGCCACGGCACAGCCGGGGCGGCCGCCCCTGCCGCTCATCCGCATCATGCCCAATACGCCTGCCGCTATTGGCGAGGGCGTTATCCTGTACGCGACGCAAGGGACGAGCCCGGAACAGGAAGAAGCCTTTTGCACGGCCTTTTCCTGCGCGGGGACGCTGTACCGCATCCCGGAAGGAGAGATGGATGCCGCCAGCGCCCTGAGCGGGTGCGGCCCGGCCTTTACCTATCTATTCCTTGAGGCGCTGGCAGACGGCGCCGTGGCATGCGGGATCCCGCGAGGGGAGGCGCAGAAATGGGCGGCGCAGACCGTGCGCGGTGCCGCCGGTATGGCCCTGTGCTCCGGGGAAACGCCCGGCGCCCTGAAAGATGCGGTCTGTAGTCCCGGCGGCACGACCATTGCCGGGGTCGCCGCACTGGAGAAGGCCGCCTTCCGCGGGGCGGCGATGGAGGCGGTCCTGGCCGCCTACCGCCGCACCCTGGAATTGAAGAAATAGCAAGCAAGCCCCCGGCGCTCGTGCAGAGCGCCGGGGGTACTTTTACAGTGCTACGTTGCGGCGGTATTTGGCGGGGGGCAGGCCGTAGCGTGCCGTGAAGAGCCGGGTGAAGTAGAAGCGATCGCAGAAGCCCAGCGCATCGCTGATCTCGCCGACCGGGCGTGCCGTCAGGCGCAGTTCCCGCTCGGCCACTGCCAGGATGCTGTCGGCGATATACCGCCCCAGCGGTTGCCCCACCTCGCGGCGAAAATGCTTTTGCAGGCGGCTCTCGGACACATAGAGGGCAGAGGCCACCGCCGCGGCCGACAGGCCGACACGCAGATTCTTCTCTACGTAACTGATTGCCCCGCGCACTAAGGGGCTATATTCCTTCAACCCCTGCCAGTTGACACCGGCCACACACAGCCCCTCCCACGCGATCCGATACAGCAGGGCGCGCAGGTGCATGGCCTGGCTGGCGTCCTCCGCCCGGAAGCAGGAGAGCGCCTCCTCGATCTCGGCCGTGCGGCCCGGGAGGCAGATGAACTGGTGGCACGTAGCGAAGAAATCCTCATGCCGGTAGCGCAGGAGATTGATATGGCAATACAGTTTTTCCAGATGGGCGGCGCAACTGTAAGAAAACGGCATCCCGCTGGGGATCAGATAGATGTTGCCCGGCAAAAGGCGCAGGCACGTCTCGCCGCTCCGCACCTCGCCCTCCCCCTGCACCACGAAGTACACGCGCGTGATAGCGGCGCGGGCATTGGCGCAGGCCCAGTCCGGGTCCAGCGTGGCATAGGCCACCTCGGAAATATTCATACTGATGTGCTCCGCCTCTCCAATAAGGGCGGGGTTTCTTTGAATATCCATTCTGAAATCTCCATATTTTTAGCATAAAATATCCATTCTCTTTTCCCCCATTATATGCTATCATGAAAAAGAAGTCAAGAGAAAGTGAGGATCTTTTTATGTCCAGTTATATTACGCGCAAGACCCCCGGTGATACCGCCTGGTTCCGCCACGACCGTTTTGGCATGTTCATCCACTTTGGCCTGTATGCCCTGCCGGCACGGCACGAGTGGGTCAAGAATCGGGAATGCCCCACGGAGGAAGCCTACGACCGCTATTTCCAGCACTTCGACCCGGATCTGTGCGACCCGCGGGAATGGGCCAAAGCCGCAAGGGAAGCCGGTATGAAGTACGCTGTGCTGACCACCAAGCACCACGAGGGCTTCTGCCTGTTTGACAGCCAATACACCGATTACAAATCCACCAACACGCCCTGCGGCCGGGATCTGGTGCGGGAATATGTAGACGCCTTCCGCGCGGAGGGACTGCACGTCGGCTTTTATTATTCCCTGCTCGACTGGCACCACCCGGATTTCCCCATCGACAGCCTGCATCCCCGCCGCAATGACCCGGATGTGGCAGAGCAGAACAAGGGGCGCGATATGCACCGCTATGCCGCCTATATGCGCGACCAGGTGCGCGAACTGCTGACCAACTACGGCCGCATCGATATCCTGTGGTTTGATTTCTCCTATGAGGACAAGGGCCGCGAAGAGTGGGAAGCCGATGCCCTGATTGAAACGGCGCGTTCCCTGCAGCCGCATCTGATCATCGACAACCGCACCGGGTTAGAGCAGGATCTGACCACGCCGGAGCAATATCAGCCCCTGGTATGGCCGCGCCATAAGGAGACCGGCGAACTGCTGACCTGGGAAGCCTGCCAGACCTTCTCCGGTTCCTGGGGCTATTACCGGGATGAGATGTCCTGGAAATCCCCGGAGATGCTCATCCATCTGCTGATCGACACCGTGGCGCTGGGGGGCAACCTGCTGATGAACGTGGGGCCGACAGCACGTGGCTATCTCGATGCCCGCGCCAAACGGGCGCTGGAGGCCTATGGCCAGTGGATGCACTATAACAGCCGCTCCATCTATGGTTGCACGATGGCAGAGCCGGAGTTCCAGGCACCTGCCGGCACCCGCCTGACGCAGAGCGAGGACGGGCGGCGCCTGTACATCCATCTGGAGGTCTATCCCTTTGGCAATCTGGCCTTCCAGGGTCTGGGTGACCGGATGGAATATGCCCAGTTCCTGCATGACGGCAGTGAGGTCACCTACATGAATATCATGAATGGGGTGGGCGACCCCAGCGACCCAGTAGAAAACACCGTTTTCTTCCAGCTCCCGCCGGTCAAACCGGACGTGCTGGTGCCGGTCATCGAAGTCTTCTTAAAAGACAAAAACTGACCCCGTGTGGGGCGAAAAGGGGCTGTCGCATCAGCGCGTAGCCTCCCTCCGGGAGTAGAAAAGGCACAAAATACAGGCCTCCCTCCGGAGGGGAGGCTACGAGAGTGCAGGCTCCTTCTGCTCCTATAGGAAGGCCTCAAAAGAGCGGCAAAGGCAACAGAAAACGGGGGCGTATTAGGCTCCCAACTGTAGGGACAGGCGTCCTCGACTGTCCGCTAATTTCCCCCGCCGATTTTTGCGGCATGGCGCACGTGATGGGGATGACCGTCTGTCCCTACAATGTGATCTGCACATTTCCTTCACGGACAGTCGAGGACGCCTGTCCCTACAGCTCATAAAAAATTACGGCAAAGGGAACCATTTTTCCTCCCGCGGCCTCCCTCCGGGAGTAGAAAGGGCATAAAATACAGGCCTGCCTCCGGGGGCGAAGGAGCCGCGCTTTCGTGGCCTCCCTCCGGGAGGGAGGTGGCGCGCCGCGGCTCTGACATGCCACCGGCATGTCATTCACTCCCGCGTCGCCGTTCACTACCTCCCAGAAGAAGGCTTTTTCACGGTGCCTTCTTCCGGAGAGCGCAAGGCATCACAGACTGACCATGGGGCCAATGACGGGCGCCCTGTGCGACCATAACAAAAAGATCAAGGCCGTTTGTATGGTGACCTTGATCTTTTTGTTTTTGTATACGTCTTATTCCAAAAATGCCATTTACGGCAGGCACTTTTGACTTTTCACGACACACGGGGGTGCTTTACGGCTATTTTCCGGTCAGATAAGCATACAGGCGTTCCACCGCCTCCTCATACCCAGCAAAGCCCTTGCCCTTGATCGTGCACAGGCAGGCCTGCCGCACATAGGAGACACGGCGGAACGGTTCCCGCCCATCGGGGTCGGTCAGGTGTACCTCTACCGTAGGGAGGCGCACTGCCTGCACAGCATCCAGCAAGGCGATGCTGGTATGGGTATAGGCCGCCGGGTTGAGGATCAGGCCATCCGCCCCCCCGCGATAGGCCTCCCGGATCCAGTCCAACAGCACGCCCTCGTGGTTCGTCTGGCGCACCACACAGTCGATCCCCCGCGCCGCGCATGCCGCCCCTATACAGCGCACCAACGCCGCATAGTCCTGCGTGCCGTACAGGGCCGGTTCCCGCTGCCCTAACAGATCCAGATTGGGGCCGTTCAGTATCCAAAAAGTCATAGTATCCTCCTTTTGGCACGCGCCAAGGCGGGTGCCGCCCGTATCATCATGCGAAGCCGGATAGGCATCTTTCAGCAGATATTGTAGCACATTGGCGCCCTTTTGTAAAGAGAAGTTGCAAAAATCCGTAAGATATGCTATAATGCATGTAACGGGCGCATACGCCCAAACAAGCAACCAGGGGAGGACGCACCATGCTATCTAGGATCTACACCGCCGGTCTGTGCGGCATTGAAGGCTTTGAGGTCACTGCCGAATGCAGTGGCTGGGATCGCATCCCGCGCTTTGAACTGGTGGGATTGCCGGATCTGGCAGTCAAGGAGGCCAAGGAGCGGGTGCGTGCCGCGTGCGAGAACAGCGGCATCCCCTTCCCCTCCATGGACATCGTGGTCAATCTGGCACCGGCCGACCGGCGCAAAGAGGGCTCCGGCTTTGATCTGGCCATCCTGTGCTCTATCCTGCAATGTGACGGAAAGATCCCCCACAAGCTCCCCCTGGCGGACAAATGCTTTATCGGGGAACTCTCCCTGTCCGGCGAGATCCGCCCGATACGCGGCGCCCTGTGCCTGGCGCTGGCCGCCCGGAACAGCGGGCGGCGCGAGGTGTACGTCCCGGCGGAGAACGCGCGGGAGGCGGCGGTGGTCGATGGCATCACCGTCTACGGCGTGCATACCCTGACGGAACTGTTGCGCCACCTGCGGGGAGAGGCGCGCATGCAACCGGTGGAATACGACCGGCAGGAATTCCAGGAGAAGACGTTGCAGAGCGCCCTGGATTTTGCCGATGTGCGCGGCCAGTTCCGTGCCAAACGCGCCATGGAGATCGCGGCGGCCGGTGGGCACAACATCCTGCTCATCGGCCCGCCGGGCTCCGGCAAATCCATGCTGGCCAAGCGCCTCCCCTCCATCCTTCCCAGCCTGTCCTTTGAAGAAGCGATCGAGACGACGCAGATCCACTCTGTGGCCGGGCTCCTGACCGACAACCTGGTGACCGAGCGCCCCTTCCGCGCCCCGCACCATACCGTCAGCGCCCCGGGGCTGGTGGGCGGCGGCTCTCATCCACAGCCGGGGGAGATCTCCCTCGCGCACAACGGGGTGCTGTTTTTAGACGAGCTGCCGGAGTTTAATAAATCCCTGACCGAAAGCCTGCGCCAACCGCTGGAGGACGGGACCGTGGCCGTGACCCGTGCCGCGGCGCGGGTGCGCTATCCCGCACATTTCATGCTGGTCTGCGCCATGAACCCCTGCCGGTGCGGCTATTTTGGCGACCCACACCATACCTGCACCTGCCGCCCGGATGATGTGCGCAAATATCTGGCCCGGGTCAGCGGGCCGCTTTTGGACCGCATCG
This sequence comes from uncultured Ruminococcus sp., assembly GCA_964463735.1. Lineage (GTDB taxonomy): Bacteria > Bacillota > Clostridia > Oscillospirales > CAG-272 > UBA1740. The sequence continues at coordinate 19,590 of CAYXDB010000010.1, forward strand.
ACATCCAGATCGAGCTGCCCTCCGTCTCCTATGCGGAGATCAGTGGCGCGGCGGGCAAGGGAGAATCCTCTGCCACCGTGCGGGAACGGGTCAATGCAGCGCGGGCGCTGGCCCGCCAACGTGCCGTGGCCGCCGGGCTCCCCCATCTGCACAGCAATGCCGCCATGAACCCGGCCGAGGTGCGCCGCTTCTGCACCCCGGATGAAGACGGGCGCGCCCTGCTCTCTGCCGCCTTTGACAACATGGGGCTGTCCGGGCGCGGCTACGACCGCATCCTGCGCGTAGCGCGTACCATTGCCGATCTGGCCGGGGCAGAAACGATCGGGCAGCGCCATATTGCCGAGGCGATCCAGTTGCGCTCCTTAGACCGGAAATACTGGAACCGCTAAGCCGCCTTTCGCATTTTTTGCGATTTTTTGAAACGGCGCTTTTCCCTGCTTTTTCCATTCATTTTCCCCTTTTGTGCAATCTGCCTCATAGCCGTTTTCCACGGGGATGTTGTGCAATACTCTGTGGAAAATGGGGAAAACTCCTGCCTGAAGGGCAGAAAAAGGCGTTTTACCCCCAGTACTTTTCCACATTTTCCACATTTTCGCCTGTGGAAAACTTTTTTCCGATTTTTTCATTTTCTACATTCTTCCCTCTTGACAAACGAGTAGCGGCCCCCTTCCGGGCCGCTACTCCTTCTTTTTTACGAATTATCCTCCGTATCGGCATAGCGCCACACATGCGGGGGCATGCCGGTCTCCCGGCGGAAAAGGCGCGAGAAGTAGAAGGGGTCATCAAAGCCCACGCGGATGGCCACTTCCCCCACCGGCAAAGAACTGTTCCGTAGCAGAGAGGTAGCGTGCAGGAGGCGCAGGCGATTGCGATAGGTGACCGGGCTGACCCCCGCCCAGACGCGGAAGAGGTAGTAGAAGCGGCTCTCACTCAGGCCGCAGGCGGCGGCATAGCGCCCCATCTTCTCATTTTTGTCCCACTCCCGGCGTAGCAGATCGACCCCGTGGCGGATCGGATAGTACCCCCCGGCCTGGCGGCGCAGGGCGTGCGTGGCCACTGCCAGCAGATGAAAGAACCGCCCTGCCACGCGCAGGTGATTACAGGGGAGGTCCCACACGGCACGGTACAGCTCCTCCGCCGCGCGTGCGTAAGCGCTACCATCCGGCATGGGGAGCCGGCAGGGGGCATCCGCCAGACAGACTTCCTCTCCGTCCGCGTCCTGGAGATCAAAATTGACGGTGCACATATCGACGGCAGCCGTGCCGCCGCCGTGGAAGGTCATGCGATAACACAGGCCGCGTGGGACATACAGCAGTTCCCCCTGGGAGATCTGCCACTCCTGGCCCCCGGCGCGGCAGAGCGCCTGCATATCCGATACCACATACAGCAGGCCGCTATACGGGCGGGGGTGTTGGGTATAGCCCAGGTATTCTTCCCCTTCTCCCCATATCTGCCGATGGCAGGTCACATGCCGGGCGAGCAATTCTTCCTCCCCCAGTCGTTCCGGTGTCACGATACGCGCCATGGCCGCCTCCTATCCCCCGCGCTCATCCGCGGGATACCTCTGCCCCTATTATACCACACGGCAGGAGAAAAGTCCATGCCATGCGGCAAAAAAACATGGACATTCCCCCTGCCTTTTGCTATACTGGACAAGTGGAGGTAAAAAACATGGAAAAGATCAAAATCCGCGTCGCTTTGATCGGCTGTGGCATGATCAGCGACATCTACTGTCAGAACCTTACCAAAATGGATATCTTCGACTTCGTTGGCGTATCCGACCTGATCCCGGAGCGGGCGCAGAAACGGGCCGAGCAATACGGCGTCCGCGCCATGACCAATGAGCAGATCTTCGCCGACCCCAGCATCTCCCTCGTCATCAACACCACCTATCCGCTCTCCCACTACGAAGTAGCGCGGCAGGCACTGCTGGCCGGCAAACACGTCTACACGGAAAAAATGATCTGTGAGACCATGGAGCAGGCCAATGAACTGCAGGCCCTGGCGCAGGAGAAAGGTCTATATTGCGGTGGTGCACCGGATACCTTCCTGTCTGGTGCCTTCCAGGTGGCGCGTGGCCTGATCGATGCGGGCATGATCGGCACACCGACGATGGTAGAGATATTCCTTGCGCGTTCTTATCATCACGAGCGGTATTATACCGGAGACGAGAAGCGCTTCGCCTTCTGCCGCCACGGGGGCATCCTGTTCGATATGGGGGCCTACTATCTCTCGGCGGCCTGCTGGGGTCGATCCGGCAGGTGTGCGGCTTTGTAGACACGCGCGACCCCGACCGGATATACGAGAACCCGAACAGCCCGCATTACGGAGAGCCCATGACCGTGGAGACCCCCAACAGCGCCAGCGGCAGTCTGCGCTTTGCCTGCGGGGCACTGGGGCAGATCGTCATGACCTCGGAGGGTGGTGCCGGTGGCAACCACTTCGTCATTTACGGCACGGATGGGAAACTGGATCTGGGCGACCCCAATGAATATGAGGGGGTGGTGCGCCTGTATAACAAAAAGGGGGAAGAAAGCATCGTCCACACCCCTCATGCCTATACCAATGGCAATTACCGCGTCATGGGCGCGGCAGAGGCGATGTACGCCCTGGCCGCCGGCCGCACGCCGCGGTGCAGTGGCGACCTGTGCCGCCACGTGCTGGAAGCTACACTGGGCATTTGTGACAGCAGTAAGACCGGCCGTACTTATACGATGACGACTACTGTGGCGCGGCCGGAGCCACTGCCGCTGGGCTATACCGAATATCCGGAACTGTCCCTGAAGAAATAATAAGGAGATGCACTAATGAAAAAGCAGATCGCATTGCAAATGTATACCCTGCGTGACAGCATGCAGACCCCGCAGGACCTGGAAAACACCCTGCACCGCGTATATGATATGGGATATCGCCATGTGCAGATCACCCCGCCCGCCTTTACCGATACCATCGCGCTGGCCGCGCAACTGCGCCGCTGTGGCCTGCAGGCGGATTCCGCCATCTGCCCCCTGTATGCCATCCCGGATAGGATCGAGCAGATCGTGCGCGACTGCGAGGCGCTGGAAACGGGCGTCCTGCGCACCGACTCTATCCGCACGCAGGACCGCGCAAGTGAGGAAGGCTACCGTGCGGCGGCACGCCACCTGGAAGCCTGCGGAAAAGCGCTGGCGGCCAAGGGGCTGACCTTTATGTACCACTTTCACTCCTTTGAATTCGTCCGTTTTGACAGCGGGATCCGCGGCATAGACATCCTGCTCCAGGAGACCGACCCGCAGCACGTGCTGTTCCAGCCGGATGTATTCTGGCTGACGGCGGCAGGGTGCGAGCCGAGTACTGCGCTCTCCCTCTTTGCCGGGCGGGTGCGCTATATGCATCTCAAAGATCACGTGATCATGCCGGGTGCCGACGTGCTGGAAGAAACGCGCCGTGCCTCCGCCCCCGTGGGGACCGGCAATCTGAACTGGCCCGCCATCTTCCGCCGGGCGGAAGAACTAGGCATTGAAAACTACGTGGTAGAAGACGACATGGGCGTGCTGGATCCCTTTGCTTCCGCCGCGGCAAGCATCCAGTATCTGACACGGGCATTTGCCTGACGCACCGATCCCCCGCTCTATCCCCTAACGGGGCTGTCGCAAATGGAATGTTGAGATAGAGCCATAAAAATGCAACAAAAAAATCAAGGTCATCCCGCGGATGATCTTGATTTTTTTGTTACGGCCGCGCCATATAGGCCTCCCTCCGGGAGGTAGCAGAAGAATCGGGGCGCATAGACTTGCAGCTGTAGGGACAGGCGTCCTCGACTGTCCGCAAAGCCTACGCGGATTTTGCGACAA
>CAYXDB010000011.1:0-22523 GCA_964463735.1 uncultured Ruminococcus sp.
TCTCTATGTGCTCTATGATCATTCTTTCTTTCCCCCTGCCCGCGCATTGTCGTTCCCGCGCAGAAAATATATGGCGCGCTCAACGGCGTCTTTAGAATTTTTCCACGGCTCTTCCTGATAGCGATAGTCAAACTTCTTGCAGAACCAGCTGACGTCCTCTTTCAATGTGGCGATATACCGGCGCTCTACCGTAGCCATATCCTGATACAGGGCGGCAAACTCTTTTTTGTTCAAGGTGCGCTTGCCCAGTTCCAGCAGGCGGCGGTAATGCGGCAGGCAGAACCACGGCTGGGCGACCAGGCGGCGGCGGAAGTCCCCGTCCGTGCGGTACAGGAGCAAGATGGTCTCCAGCATGCGGGAGAGATGCATCTCGATCCGCGCACAGACATAGCAGTCCTGTTCCAACTTGTCCAGCCGCTTCAGGCTGTCGGCCCCCGTGCCACCGACAAGAGAGGCAAGCCCCTCTGCATGCAGGTCTTTTTCCACCTTGTCCAGATGGCTCTCCAGCATCAGGGCCAGGCCCAGGCGATTCTTACGCTCAAACATCTTGCGGTAATGCACACGGCAAAAGCCCTGCTCATTGGTCTTGCACCGCACATCCGGCTCCATCATGGAGGCACCTAGGATCAGATCCAGTTCGTTTTCTTCTAGTTTATTATACAGGGCGCACACCGGGCACCCGCAGGCCGGGTCGGCCATACTGGCATCAAACGCCTCGTTGACGGGGATGGTATATAACTGTTCCATGGTTCCTCCTTCTGTCACTGTGACACGTATATCCCTATTATACACGATATCGCCACGCTTTGCAAGAGCGGGATGCGGGCCGGGCGTGGCCCGGCCGCCTCAGTGCCCCGCCCGGCGGCGATAGGCGGATAGTATCTCTTTTTCCACACAGGCGGGCAGGATCTCTTTCGTCGGCAGGCCGGCGGCAAGGAACTGCCGCGCCGCACTGGAGGAGAATGCCGCCATGGCGGGCGTGGCGGGGAGAAACAGCGTCTCCGGTGCGCCGGCCATGCGGTTCAGCACCGCCATCTGCGTCTCATATTCCAGATCCTGCACGCCACGCACCCCCCGCACCAGGCAATCCACCGGATGGGCGCGGGTATAGGCGGCCACCGTGCCGGTATCCATCCCGCAGGAAACGTGCGGCCCGGCCGCGTGGCAGACCGCCGCCAGGAAGGCAAGACGCTCTTCCGCGGAGAACAGATACTGCTTCTCCGGATTTAAGAACATGACGACCTCCACCCGGTCAAACAGGGCGGCTGCGCGGCGGATCAGATCCTCATGCCCCCGCGTCACGGGGTCAAAGCTCCCACAGATCAGCGCCGTTTTCATATAGTCGCCCCCTCTCGCAGTGCCAGGATGCGCACGGTGTAATGCGCGTAGATATGTACCATGCGCGTCGTAAAGCAGGCGCCCAGTTCCTCATGCTCTGCAAAAATGTCCTCTTCCTCGCTCTCGCAGACGAACAGGCACCCCGGGGCACACAGGCCGCCGCGCAACAGCCTCTCCAGCGCGTCCGGGATGGCGTGCATGGCATACGGCGGGTCTAAGAACACCAAATCGAACGGCACGCCCCCACGCGCCTTGCGCAGGTAATTGCGATAGTCGCTGATCAGATAATGACAGCGATCCTGCAGGCGCGTTTTTTCCGCATTGCGCCGGATCACGGCGATCGCCTGGTCGGAGGCATCTACGAACATGGCGCTGGCCGCCCCGCGGGAGAGCGCCTCCAGCCCCATCTGCCCACTGCCGCCGAACAGATCCAACACACGCCTCCCTGCCAATTCGAATTGGAGAGAGGAAAAGACCGCCTCCTTGACCCGTTCCGCTGTCGGGCGGGTCACCGTGTCGCTTGGTAACGTCTCCAGCCGCACGCCCCGCGCACTGCCTGTGATGATACGCATCATTCTTCCTGTTCCTCCTTGTGATAATGGCGGTAGACCGCCGCCGCATCCGCCTGGCTGATGCCGCGCACGGCGGCGATATCATCCTGCCGCGCCTCCTTCAGACGCGCGAGGCCGGAGAAGGCCGCCAGCAATTTTTTTGCCTTGACCGGGCCAATGCCCGGGATGCCCTCCAGCGACGAATGGCGCAAGGTGCGGCGCTTGGCCCCCATCGTGTGGCCGATGGCCACGCGGTGCGCCTCCTCCTGTATCTGATAGATCAGGGCATAGACCGCCTGCTCAGCCGCGATGCCGATCTCATGCGCCCCATCCGTCAGGGCGCGTGTTTTGTGAAGATCGTCCTTGACCATGCCAAAAAGCGGGATGTCTGCCCGGCCGCAGGCCTCCAGCACGGAGAGCCCCACATGCACGTGCCCCACGCCCCCATCCAGCAGGATCAGGTCCGGGGCCTCCCCCAGGGAGTCATCCTCATCCCCGATGTGGGCCAGGCGGCGCGTCAATGCCTCCCGCATGGCGCCATAGTCATCGATGCCGCCGGTCCCCCGGATCCGGAAGGTGCGATAGGCGCTCTTCTGCATCCGGCCATCCCGGTACACGACCATGGAAGCCGTGATATGCTCGGCCCCTATATTGGAGATATCATAGGCCTCGATGCGGGAGGGCACGACTTCCAGTGACAGGAGGCGACACAGCGTGACCAGCGTCTTATCCTCCCGCACGCAGTCCGCCCGGTAGCGGGCGGCTCTTTCCCGCGCGTTAGAGAGTGCCATATCACACAGATGCCGCCCCCGGCCGCGCTGGGGGACGGTGATGGTGACGCGGTGGCCCATACGGCGGGAGAACGCCTCGGACAGGGCCTCGCGCTCCTCGTCCTCCATGGGCATATCCAGCAGGATCGTGCGGGGCACGTATCCTTCTTCTCCATACAGTTCATACAGGAAGGCGGCGATGCCGGGGCCATCCGGCACCTCGGCCGCCGAGAAAACGAACTCGTTCTTATTGCACAGCTTGCCATCCCGTACCGAGAGGCAGGCCAGCACGCCGCAGACGTCATCAGACCAGACGGCGTATACATCTTCCTCGACCCCCGCATCGCAAACGACCTTCTGCCGGTCGGTCAACTGGCGCAGGGCCGCGATCCCATCGCGATAGCGGGCGGCTTCTTCAAACCGTTCCGCGGCCGCACTGGCCTGCATCTGTTCTTCCAGCAGGGCGACCGTGGGGCGCACATTGCCGGACAGGACGGCGCACACCTGGTCCATCAGGGCGCGATATGCCTCCGCCGTCACCTCCCCGGTGCAGGGGGCCAGGCAACGGCCCATCTGGTGATACAGGCAGGGCCGCTCCCGCCCGATATCCCGTGGGAACTGGCGGCGGCAGGTGGGCAGGCGAAAGATACGCCCCACGGCCTCCGCCGCCGCATAGGCGGCGGCCGTGCCGGAATAGGGGCCGAAATAGCGGCCGTGGCCGGCGTGGCGATCCCGCGTGACCAGCAGGCGCGGATAGGTGCCATCCGTCACCTTGATATAGGGATAGGATCTGGCATCCTTTAATTTGATATTATAGTGCGGGCGGTGCTGTTTGATCAGCACGTTCTCCAGCGACAGCGCCTCGATCTCGCTGTCGCACAGGATGGTATCGAAATCCACGACGTTCTCCACCATCCGCTCCGTCTTGCGGTTATGCGCGCCGATGAAGTAACTGGAAACGCGGTTGCGCAATTTGCGGGATTTCCCCACATAGATCACGCGCCCCCCTTTGTCCTTCATCAGGTAGACGCCGGGGCACAGGGGCAGGGCCGCGGCCTTTTCCCGCAACACGGGCAAATGAGGGTTCATATATCCTCCTGTCAGAAAGGGAAAGGCGGGTACCCCGGCGGCTGTCGATCGTCAGACGCACACAGATACCCGCCCAAGAGCCAGGGCGAGAGCCATCAGGCACTCATTCTTCTCCAAATCCGGTGGCCGCCAGAGCGGCGATGCCCTCCAGTGCTTCCTCTTCGTCTGCACCGTCAGCACAGAGCGTGACCGTCATCCCCTGTACGATGCCAAGAGACAGCACGCCCAAAAGGCTCTTTGCATTGACGCGGCGGTCATCCTTTTCCACCCAGATCGAACTCTTGTAGGAATTGGCCTTCTGAATAAAGAAGGTAGCGGGCCGCGCGTGCAGACCAACAGCGTTTTGGATGGTAATGTTCCGAGTAATCATGCCATACACCTCATATCGCAGGGGATAGACCGCAGGGTCACAGCCCCCACCCTGTATTTATCATCACCAGTATAACAAATTTCTACTGTAAAATCAAGCCTTTTTCACAAAAAAGGCGATTTTTGTTTACAAGATCCGCACGCTGGTACATTCTGCCGTATAGGCAGCCCCCTCAAATTCCAGATGGAGCTGCTCTCCATTCCCCAGGCGCCACACCCCGTGCAGAAGAAAGGTGCGGTCGTTGGCACGGGTGCCGCTGGGGCAGGCGCGGAAGGAAAGGTCATAGCGCCATTCCGTCTCCCCGCCCCCGGAGGTGACGCGGTAGGGCTCTGCGGTCACGAAATCGGCCGACAGGGGCGTATCCCACCCCCGGACAGCGAATGTATAGGTCCCTTTGTGGGTAAAGAGGGCGCTCGCTTCCTCCCCCGTTAAAGAACGGACGGTGAACAGGATCTCCCCTTCGCAGGCGCGGGTGGCATAGTCATCCGAGCGGGCTACGATGAGCCGGGAGAGCGGGACCAGCAATACCAGCAGCAGTGCCCCCAGGAGCACATAGTCCAGCAGATTCATTTTTCGCGTGATCTTATAGCCGTGCATACTGGCTCCTTTCTGTGCGGGGCCTTTGGTGGGCCCCTGTTTTCTCAGGTTCAGGCGACCTGGAACTCATATTCTGCCGCTGTACCGTCCAGCCCCTGGATGGGAGCATGGCGCTTCTTTTCTGCGGCGCCCACGCGGGGCAGGGCCACGGCCACCCCCGCAATGGCATAGAAGATGAACATTACCCGTGAGTTATAGAACACGGCGTCCATCAGGCCGTTCACCAGCACGGCCAGCATGCCGCAACCGGCCGCAATGTTGTACAGGCGCAGGGTGTCATTCCCCTCCGCGCGCCGGTGGGTCAGCAGGCATTGATACAGTGCCAACAGGAACAGGCCGAACAGCAGGGGGGCGACCAGGCCACCCTCACACCACAATTGCAGGAAGAGGTTATAACTGTGGATCGCGCCCTCTGCGCCGGACAGCGCATAATACGGATACAGGGCGCAGAAGGCGTCCTGCCCGGCGCCGATACCGCCGAAGGGACGGTCATTGAGCATCGCCCACACCCCGCGCCACACCTGGGAACGGTAGGAGGCGGTACTGCTGACGACTGTTGTCGCACCGGACAGCGCCCCAAACGGCGACTCCCCCTGTTGCCACAGGAACGGGATGCAGACCGCCACGGGGATCACCAGATACAGCATATGGGGATTGCAGGCCACAAGGAACACAAGCAGAGCGACCAGGATCCCGATCCAGGCGCCGCGCGAGCAGGTGTAGATGACCGCCACCATCAGGACAAGGCAGGAGAGGCAGGCAGAGAAACGGCTGAGCGGATGGCTCTCCCGGTGCAGCATACGCGCCAGCGTAAAGGGGATCAGGAGGATCAGATAGACGCCCAGGACGCTCGGATCGGCGAAGACGGTGGTGATACGTTCGCTGATGCGGGCATAGAGGGCATTATCCAGCCAGGCGGCCAGGGTATTGCCGGTCAATTGCTGGAACAGGCCGAGTGCCGCCACCACCACGCCACCGGAGAGCAGGGCATTGACCGCGCGCTCCACCTGGGCGGCGGTGTTGAGCAGACCGGCGGAGAGGAAATAGGCGCCGCCGATCAGGAGGGCGTGTTGCAGGGCCAGCGTCACGGAGGAAGAGCCACCGTAGGAGAAGAAGGCGGCCACCACATGCCAGAAGATCAGCAGGAGCACCGCCATATCCACCGGGCCGAAGGAGAATATCCGCTTCCCCAGCAGTACTTTGGTAAAGAAGCTGAGCAGGCCCAGGGCGGCCACGACGGCCAGCACGAAGGAGGGGCCCTCCGTCAGGATCAGGAACGGGGACAGGAACAGACCGGAAAAGAGACACAGCTCCGGTGAGGACAGGAGCAGGAAAAAGGCCAGAAGGCAGCCAAGGGACGCCAGGATCCAGAGCGGATGCACGAAGAAGACCAATATCCCCAGTGCCGAACCGCCAAGGAACGCGACCGTCCCGTTCATGACGGCGTGATGCCCCCGCACATACGTATGGCGGGGCAGGCCCACGAACCGGTACAGCAAAACAGAGAGGATGGCGCTCTCCTGCACGGTGGCGCACAGCGGCCGTGCCATCAGAAGGAGCGGGAGGCTGAGTACCAGGATGACGATACCGGTGATCAGCACAGAGTAGTCGGCATTCTGTGTATAGGTCGCAAAATAGCGGATGACCCACACCAGGATCGTATAGATCCCGAAGGTGCCAAAGAGCACCCCGTAGATGCGCGTCTCGGTATGTCGCAACAGCGCGGCGGCGTCCCGCGCCGCCGCCAGCACGCGGCTGTGCGCCACGGTATTGGCCAGGCGGATCCGGAAGGGGCGCAGGCGGCCGTATACCCGGCTGTTCTGGCAGAGACTGGCCAGGCGGCTCTCTTCCAGCAGGGTACAGGTCGTTTCATATCCGTAAAAGAACTTCCCCACCGCCGTAGACGCCAGCCAGGCCGCCAGGCGATCCGGCAGGGCGACCAGCGCCGCCCACAGACCGGCAAGGAACAGGCGGAAACTGTCCTTCTGGCACTGGATGGGGGCAGAAGGGGCTGCCGCCGCAGGGGGCGCAAGCGGCGCTTCTCCCCCCTTCTCCACGGCAACAGGAACGGGCGCACCTTCCGGCGCGGCAGTGCTCTGCCCTTCTACGGGGGCAGCTTCCGGCACGGGGGCGGCCGGGCACGCGGGGGTCGCCGCTGTTTCTTCTATGGGCGCATCGGTCGCCTGCAGGGCGGCCTCTGCGGCGGGCAGTGCTTTGCCCGTTTTGCGCTTACGTGCCATACGGGCACCTCCTTATTTCAGGTCTTTATGGGTATCACGATATTGCTGATACAGGTCCGGGCGGCGCTCCCGCGTCAGGGACAGGGACTGCTCCAGGCGCCAGCGCTCGATATTCTCGTGATGGCCGGAGAGCAGTACGGGGGGCACCTCGCGTCCCCGGAACACGGGGGGACGTGTGTATTGGGGGTATTCCAGCAGGCCGGAGGCGATGCTCTCCCCCTCATAGCAGGCGGGGGAGGACAGCACGCCATCCAGCAGGCGTGCCACGGCATCTACCACGATGCAGGCGGGCAGTTCCCCACCGGTCAACACATAGTCGCCAATGGACATCTCCTCGTCTACGATCTCCTCGATCACCCGCTCATCGACCCCTTCATAATGCCCGCACAGCAGGATCAGGTCGTCATAGTGGCTCAGCTCCTGCGCGACCGCCTGATCAAAGCGGCGCCCCCGCGGGGAGAGATAGATGACGCGGCGGGTAGCCTCCGGCGGCAGGCTGTCTACGACCGCGCGGTAACAGCCATAGATCGGGCCGGGCGCCATGACCATGCCCACGCCGCCGCCATAGGGGGTATCATCCACGTTATGATGCTTGTTTTCAGAATAGTCCCGGATCTGGTGGCAGTGCACCTCCAGGTGCCCCGCCTTCTGCGCCCGCCCCACGATGCTCTCATCCAGCACGGTGCGTACCATGTCCGGGAACAGGGTCAGGATATCAAAGCGCATGCCCATCCTCCTCCGGTGCGAAGAAGCCGGGGATCGGCCGGATATAGACGCCCACCTCCACATCGATGTGGTCCAGAAAAGCGGGGACGGCAGGGAGCAGGACATGCTGGCCACCCGGCGTCAGGATATCATACAGATCGGCCGATGGGGCGGGCTGTACGTCATGCAGGGTGCCATAGAGGCGCCCGCTCTCTGCATCGAGGACCGGGAGGCCCAGCATATCCGCGATAAAGACGGCCCCCGGCGCACGCGGGATGTCCTCCCGCCGGGCATAGAGCGTCTTCCCTTTCCACTGCTCAGCTGTATCCATGTCCGCCACACAGGCAAGCTGCATGCGTGCCCCCGCCTTATACGGGGCGGCAAACAGCACCGGGCAGGCCTGATAGCCGCCGTCCGCGCCGCGCACGTACACCGTGGGCAACGCGCACAGCACTTCCACGCTGTCACAATAGCTTTCCACCCGCATCTCGCCGCGGGTGCCATGGGTATTCACGATCCTGCCACATTCCAGATATGCCTGTTTTGCCATGCCCTTTTCCTGCCTTACGTATGCTTTTCCGTTTCTATCACGACCTCCTGCGCCGGGGCGACCGTCCCGCAGAAGGACCAATGCCCTGCCGTGCCCTCCAGCACGGTGACAGAGGCGTTAGGGACCCAGGTCAGCGTTTGCGGGTCTACCCCGCGCACCCAACTTTCCAGCGCGCGGATCGCGCAGGCGTGCGTCCCCAAAAGGAGCGTTTGCCCAGCGTGCTCTCCGGCCAGCCGATTGACCGTTTGCAGTACGCGGGCCTGCAAGGCGGCAAAGCTCTCTCCATGCGGGCAGACCACATGGCCGATATCCTGCCGCCAGGGGAAAAAGGGCGGCTCCTGTTCCAGTTCGGCCAACACGCGCCCTTCCCAGTCCCCCACGCAGATCTCGCGCAGGCCCGGTTCCGGGGTCAGGGGGAGGCCGGCCAGAGCCGCCACATGGGCGGCGGTATCATAGGCACGGCGCAGGTCACTGGCGTAGGCCACGTCCGGCCGGTCGTGCGCCAGGATATACCGGGCGGTGCATTCCGCCTGTGCGTGCCCCAGCGGGGACAGCGGGAAATCCATCCAGCCGGCAAAGCGGCCGGTAGCATTGGCTTCGCTCTGCCCGTGTCGCAACAGCAGGACCCGTGTCTGTTTCATCTTGGCGTCTCCTTTTCCTTCGTTCCATGTGCGCCGTGGGGCATGCCAGCGCCCCGCGCGCTCTTTTTCTATCATTATAACACATTTTCGGGAAAATGCAACGGTTTGCCGCCATTTTCCCCGGCAAGCGGCCGTGTGCCGCGCCTTTTTCTGCGGGGCGATGCCGCCTCAGCAATTGTCCGGCGGCGGGGGCGCCGCCTTTGCACGCTTCCGGCGGAAGTAGGCCGTCAGGACATCGGCGCACGCGTCACGACACACGCCCCCCGTGACAGACACTTTATGGTTGAGGGGCAGGTCGTTCAGATCCACCACCGAGCCGAAGGCACCGGCGCGGCTGTCCTGTGCCCCATAGACCACGCGGCCGATGCGGGCATTGACGGTAGCACCGGCGCACATGGGGCAAGGCTCCAGCGTGACATAGAGGGTGCAATCCGGCAGGCGCCAGCCGCCCAGAGTGCGGCAGGCCTGTTCGATGGCCAGCAGTTCCGCATGGTGGGTGGCGCACCGGCTCCCCTCCCGGGTGTTATGCGCGGCGGCGATCACGCGGCCGCGGTGCACGATCAGGGCGCCGACCGGCACTTCGTCTTCCTGTGCCGCCTCCTGCGCCAGTGCCAGCGCCTGTTGCATATAGGCGGCGTCTTCTTCCCCCCCTGCGGGGGGTGGCGCTGGCAGGTCTGCCGGTGCCGCCTTCTCCTTCTCTATCTCAGGTTCCATCTTTTCTCCTTTTCAGAACACACGCCCCTCACCATACGAGCAAAAGGCTGAGCAAAATGGCCATCCCGACCGCCAGCGCGAGCGGGGAGCGGTACCAGCGGCAGGGAGGTGCATCCTGCCGCCAGGCGGCAGACAGGGCGCGGGCGTGCCGCGCACACCAGACCACACAGGGGGCCGACAGCACGGCGCAGGCCGCCACCGCGATCCCCCAGACCGGCACCGCCGGGCAGGCCGCCGCCAGGGCAGACAGTCCCAGGCTGGCGACATTGTTGGCGGCGTGCAACAGCACCGGCACCCACAGCGACCCGCTCCCCCGGGCGGCGATAGCCAGTAGGCACCCGCCGACCAGCGCATAGGGCCAGGCGTATGGCGCGTGAGCCACGGCAAAGAGCAGGGCGGAGAGCCAGAGGGCCGTGCGGCCGCACCCCTCCCGCATCAGGGAGAAGAACGCCCCGCGGTACAGGCACTCTTCCAGCACGGCAGGCAACAGCGCGTGGCGCACAATGTACCACAGCCAGGCGCCCGCCCCGGTGGGGAGCGCCGCGGGCACCTGCGCCACGCCCGCCAGTTCCCCACCCAGACGGGAGAGAAGGAGGGAGAAGAGGAGCAGGACCGGCAGGAGCAGGAGCAACACGCGCCACCCCCGCCGCGTACCAGCCCCCGGCCGCACAGCCGGGCGGCGTGCCGGGCGCCAGAGCCACCCGTACAGGCACAGGGGGAGCAATTGGGCGAGCAGGAGCAGCCCTTCCCCTGCCGCCCCCGGCACGCCGGCCGCCGCCAGGCGCAACAGGGTGTGTAGCCCGACAAGGCACGCGGCGTGGGCAAGGGCCGCATGCGCATCGCGCGCGCCCTCCCCGGCGCAGATCTCATCCTCCTCCATGCGCTCTCCCCCCTTTCGTTTCCCGGTCGATGTGCCGTGATGCGGCGCCCATCGACCGATCTGTTCCCTCCTATTGTAGCAAAAAACGGTGCGGCCGTCAAGTCTCTTTTGCGCGGGCGCGCGGCGGGGGAGAATTTTTCTCTTTTTCGGCTTGACAAGTGCCGTGCCATCCGCTATAATAGGGGGGATGGCGCCTGCGCGCCCGTATCACGGCAGGAAATGCCGCCCCCGGAGGAGACCATGACGCAAAGCACCCCTTCTTATCGCACCACGTATCTGGCCTGTTACCTTGCCTGTATCGTACAGGCCGTGGTCAACAATTTTGCCCCCCTGCTGTTCGTGACGTTTGCCACCAGTTACAGCATCCCCCTGTCCCAGATCTCGGTGCTCATCACCTTCAATTTCGGCACCCAGCTGCTGATCGACTTCCTCTCTGCCAAGTTCGTGGATCGCATCGGCTACCGCCGCACGATCTTCGTCGCGCATCTGTGCGCGGCCGCAGGGTTAGCGGGGCTGGCTGTCCTCCCCCAGTGGATGCCCACGCCGTTCCTCGGTCTATTGCTGGCCTCCTTCCTCTATGCGGTGGGCGGCGGCACGATCGAGGTCATCGTCAGCCCCACGATCGAAGCCTGCCCCTCCCCCCACAAGTCCGCCGCCATGAGCCTGCTGCACTCCTTTTACTGCTGGGGGCAGTTGTTCACGATACTGGCAAGCACCCTGTTCTTCCATTTTGCGGGGATCGACCGCTGGCCGATCCTGGCACTGATATGGGCTATCCTCCCGCTGGGGAACGCCTTTTTCTTCCTGTTTGTACCGCTCGTCGACCCGGAAGCCGAAGAGGCGCACGGCACGCCCCTGCGTTCCCTGTTCCGGGAAAAGCTGTTCTGGCTCTTCCTGCTCCTGATGGTATGCGCCGGTGCGGCGGAACTGTCCGTCTGCCAATGGGCCTCCGCCTTCCTTGAGATGACGGTGGGCGTCTCCAAGACCTGGGGGGATCTGGCTGGCCCCTGCCTCTTTGCCCTCTTTATGGGCATCTCCCGTGTGCTGTACTCGGTATTGAGCCAGAAGGTCAGCCTGCGGGCGTACATGATCCTGAGCGAGGTGCTGTGCATCCTCTCGTATCTGATGATGACACTGGCCCAGCAACCGGCGATCATCTTTGCCGGGTTTGCCCTGTGCGGCTTCTCCGTCGGCATCATGTGGCCGGGCACGTACAGCATGGCCTCACACCGCATGCCCCGCGGGGGCACGGCCATGTTTGCCATACTGGCGCTGGCAGGCGACCTGGGTTGCACCGCAGGGCCTTCCCTTGTCGGGGTGCTGGCCGACAGTATGAACGGCCGCCTGGACAGGGGGCTGTTGTGCGCCATCGTCTTCCCTATCCTGCTGGTGGTGGGGAACTTGTTCCTTCATCACCGTGAGCGGGGCAAAGACGGCGCAGGCGACCACCCTTCCACCACCTGACGCCTTCCCACAGCACGCATATATGAAGGGGGCGTCTCATGAAGCCCGCCGCGTCTCCTTCCCGTGGCCTCCCTCCGGGAGAAAGACCACGAAAAAATGGTTCCTTTGACGAAATTTGTATTCTAGGTCCTGCGGACAGTCGAGGACGCCTGTCCCTACAGTTTAGGAACCTAATACGCCCCAGCTTTTTGTTTCCTTTGCCACTCTCCCGTAGCCTCCCTCCGGGCGCGGAAGGAGCCGCGTTCCCAGGCCTCCCTCCGGGAGGAAGGCCACGGGGGAGCCGTTCGCTTCGCTCACTGTCTCCCGGAGAAAGGCCTACATGGCGCGGCCATAACAAAAAATCAAGATCATCCAAGCGATGACCTTGATTTTTTTTGCATTTTTATGGCTCTATCGCAAAACTCCATGTGCGACGGCCGATCTTATCAAGTTAGATGTGACGGTCAGCGGCACATCTTCTGCCATGCGCGGATCAGGGCGCGGTTGGGCGCGATCTTGGAGAGCAGGTGCTGCAGCTTGGTATACCAGTTGCAGGTGCACAGGATCTTGCCGCGGTGCATGGCACGCATGGCCTTATCCACGACGTAGGAGGCCTCCAACATCGGTTTTTTGACCCGCGGGCCGGCGGAGCGCTCGTTCTCTGCGCGGTCAAAGAACTCTGTCTTGACCCAGCCCGGGCAGAGCACCGTGGCGCTCACCCCCAGCGGCTTGACCTCATACGCCAGCGCCTGCGTATAGTGATAGACAAAGGACTTGCTGGAAGCATAGATATTGAAGCCCGGTAGCGGCGTAAAGACCGAGGCCGAGCCCATCTCCAGAATGTGCCCCCCGCGCACCATGTACGGGATGGTGATATGTGTCAGCAGTACCAGGGCCTTGATATTCAAATCCAGCATGCCCACCGTTTCTTCCTCGCTGACCTGGCTGTAGTCACCAAAGATGCCGAAGCCGGCCGCGTTGATCAGGTACTTCACCTGCGGTTTGTATTCCGTGAGATAGGCGCGCACCGCCTCGATGCCCTCCGGCTTCCCCAGGTCCGCTGTCAGGATCGTAGCGCACTCGCCCAGCTCATCCGCCAAAGACTGGAGGCGCTCCCGCCGCCGGGCGACCAGCAGGAAGCCGTCTACCTCCCCTGTGCGCTGTATCGCCTGTGCAAAATGCCGCCCGATGCCGGAAGAGGCACCGGTAATGATCGCAATAGCCATAATAACTCCTTTTCACGCCACACGGGCCCCGTGTGGGCAGGTATTGTAAGGGTGCCCGCCTGCGCCGCGCAAGCCAGGCGGCTACACGGGCCGGGGGGTGCCCCCTGTATATTATACCGCAGACTGGCCATTTGTCAAGGGGCGTTTTTTGCCGGGCGCATATACTGGTAATGTACCGTACCCCGGCATGCATACATGAGATTTTGTTTATTGGGCGGGGACGCCCGTATGGTGACGGTGGCGCACCTTTTGGCCAGAGAGCACCCCGTGCGCACCTGGGGTGCGCCGCCGGGCGCGCCGCAGGCGGCCGCCTCCCTCTTTGATGCCCTGCACGGGGCAGAATGTGTCATCCTGCCCCTACCGGCCACGCGGGATGGCCTGCATCCCACATCCCAAGAGGGGGCGGGGCACATGCCTTCTTTTTCCGCCCTGTTCTCCTACGCGCCGGAAGAGGCGCTGTTTCTGGGGGGCCAGATCCCCCCTGCCCTGATGCAGGAGGCGGCCGCGCACGGCCTGCGCCTGCTGGATTATTACACAGGTGATGGGATCGTGCAAAAGAACGCCCTGGCCACAGCGGAGGCGGCAGTGACCATGGCGGCCGCGGCACTGCCGGTGACGCTGCGGGAGAGCGCGGCCCTTGTGACCGGCTATGGCCGCATCGGGCGTGCGATCGTGCATCTTTTGTGCGCCCACGGCGCCCGCGTGACCGTCTATACCCGTTCTCCCCAGGGGCAGGAGGAAGCCCGCGCGGCGGGGGCGGAGGTGCACGCCTATCCCCTGTGCCCCGATCAGGACACACGGGTCGTCTTTCACACCGCGCCAGCCCCCCTGTGGCAGGAGGAGGCGCTTGCCGCGCTCGCACCGGGGGCCCTGCTCTACGATCTGGCAGGGGGAGGTGCCGACAGCGCCGCCGCGGCACGCCACGGGATAAAACTGCCCCCCGCGCGGGGATTGCCAGGGCGCTACGCGCCAGAGAGCGCCGGGCGCTATATTTATGAAGAGATCGGCACGATATTGCAACGGGAAAGGGGGGTGTACTTATGCTAGGCTACGCGCTCTGCGGTTCTTTCTGCACCTTACAACGGTCGCTTGCCCAACTGCGGCTCCTGCGGGCGCAGGGAGAAGAGATCCAACCCATCGTCTCGCAGGCGGTCTATGAGACCGACACCCGCTTCTATGTAGCACGGGATCTCTGCCGAGAGGTAGAGGAGATCTGCGGCCGCCCGCTGATCCACACCATCGTAGACGCAGAACCACTTGGCCCCCGCGACCCGCTGGAGGTGCTGATCATCGCCCCCTGCACGGGCAATACGCTGGCCAAGATGGCGCTGGGGATCACCGACACGCCCGTCACCATGGCGGCCAAGGCGCATCTGCGGGCAGAGCGCCCGCTCCTGCTGGCCCTGGCCTCCAACGATGCCCTGTCGTCCAACCTCCCCAACCTCACCCACCTTCTCCTGCGCAAAAATGTCTATCTCGTCCCCGTGCGGCAGGATGACCCGGTAAAGAAGCCTTCTTCCCTGGTGGCAGAGCTGGAGCGCCTGCCGGAGGCACTGGCCGCCGCCCGGGAGGGGCGGCAACTGCGCCCGCTCTTTCTGTAATACAAAGCGCCCGGTGGCCGCATAGCGGCCACCGGGCGCAGGGGTCTATGCAAGTTTACCGCAAAACGGATCAATCCTCGTCCAGATCCACGCGGGTCACGGTCACATAATTGTCCGAGAGGTACTTGCAGAGTTTATCCCACAGCAGTGCCTCGCGGATATCGCTCTCTTCCAGCTCGTCAAAGTCCACATCCTGGCCAAGATCTGCCCACTGGTCTTTGTACTGTGCGACCCCGGCGGTGTACTCATCGGCGCTGATCGCGATGTTCTCGTTCTTCACGGCCTGCCAGAACACCAGCTTCTCGGTGATGGCCTTCTTTGCCACGGTGTCCAGCGTTGCGGCCGTTGCACCATATGCCGAAGACATATAATAGTCTTCTACCGTGCTGTACCCAGCCGACTTTGCCAGATAAGAATAATAGGTGCTCAGCCCGCTGGCGTTCAACTGTACGATGAAGGCGTCTACGTTCTCCTGTACCTCGTCCTTATAGGCGCTGATCAGGCGCTTGACCGTCTCGTTATTATAATCCACCGTGCTCAGGGCGACCAGGGCATCAAAGGTAGCGTGATAGAGGTTCGCGCTGATCTGTACGTCGCGCACCGTCTGCAACTGTGCCTTCAGGCTGGTCTTGTACTCAGCATAGGTGGGATACTTCTCGGTATCGATGGCGTTGCTGGAAGAAGCGCTCTCCAGCTTCTCGCAGAAGCTCTTATAGGTGATCTGGTGTGCACCGGCCTCTTCGGCATCCACGATGCCACCGTCCGCCGGGAAGGTACGGATCGCGTCGATCGACCACACGGTCACGGTGAACTTCACCGGCAGGGAGGTCTCCACGCTCTTCTTATCGGTCTCGCCCTCCACATCCTCTGTCCAACGCACGTTGACATTAGAGGTAAAGGTCAGGGACACACCAAAGCGGCCATCCTCGCTCTTGAGGGCGTTAAAGGCGGCCATCAGGTCGTAATACCAGGCGGGATCGGTACCGATGGTGATGATCTCATGCTTATCGTTCTCGACCCAGGTGTCAGAGGTGCTCTTGAAGTGCGACACGGCAGACTCATACGTCACGCCGTTCTCGGTCTCTGCGTGCAGTTTGTTATACGCTTCTTCGCTGTCCGGCTCGGTGCGGTAGGTGATGTTGACGCCGTCCCCCTTCTTCAGGTCGCGCTCCTCGATCATCTGCCACTTGTAGACCGGAGAGAGGAAGAACACAGCGGCCTTGCCGGCCAAAGTAGATGTTTTAAAATCGGAAGGGAAGGTCACATAGATCGGCTTGTTCTTATCGCCCAGTTTGATTCCCTCTTCCAGGATCGCATCTTCAAAACCGTCTACGAACGCGCCGGAACCGACCTGCAGCTCCGTATCTTTGGTGATCTTGTCCTCGGTCACTTCCCCGTTGTCGAAGCCGGTCAGCGCCTTGATCTGCTCATCCGTCAGCGTGGCGATATACGCCTTGACAGCGGCCAACTTGGTAGCGATCTCCTCCGACGACAGGTCTTTGCCCTCGGCATCTACGGTCGTGTAGAGCGCATCACCGTTTGCATCGGTGATCTTCTCCAGCAGCACGCCCTTGTAGGCCAGGCCCAGCGTGTCACCGACGTGGATGTCGCCCTCGGTGATCTTCTCATAATACATATCATGGCCGACCAGCGCGATCAGCTCATCGATCGCCTCAAAGAGTTCCTCATCGGTGATCAGTGCGGCCAGATCCTTGACCTTGATGGCCAGCTTATCGGTCCGGTAGGTGCCGGGCACGGTGACCATGGCGGTCAGATCCTCATTCTGATAATCAAATGCGCTCTCACTGCATGCGGCCAGATACAGGCACGGCAGGCAGAGCAGCACTGCAAGACATAGCGATAGCAGTTTTTTCATACATTTCGTCCTTTTCAAAATAGTTTTGCGGCTAGTAACCACACATATTATAGCACACTTTTTCAAAAAAGCAAGTCTCTGTGCATTTTTTCACACAAAATCCATGCAGAAAGCACACAGGCGCTTACAGATCCATCTGGTCGTGGTACCGCAGGGGCAGGCCATCCCCGTAGATATGGGAAAGGTCGGACAGGCACAGGCATATCGGATAGCACAGCCCGTTCCCCTCATCCTGGAAACGCAGGATGGTGATGCCGGTGTGGCTGATGTCGAAACTGGCGGTAAAGAGCGTGACCGGGAAATGCAAAAGATGGGCAAGCCAATGCAGGCCAAAGCCCTGATGGCAGAAGGCGGCGATGCGCCGGTCGTTCCCCGCTGTCACGCGGTAGGCATTGCCCTCCCCCGTGCGGGTGTAGCCCAGCCGGGCGAGGAAGGCGTCGGACGCCTCCCCGAGGGCGCGGAAGCCGGCGGCGGCGTTTTCATCCTCCTGATACAGCCCGCGGGAAAAGGGGCGCGGGGCGGTATAGCCGTCATCGGTAGAGAGGATCTTCTCCCGTTGCCAGAAGGCCCAGCCGCCCCGGCCATCCTCCCGGACACAGTGGAAGTGGTTCCACGCCTCATCTTCACTCATGAACGGCTCGATCTGCACGGGCAGGCCCAATGCCTCGGCCGTGGGCTGGGCCGTCTGCCGGGCCCGCCCCTTGGGGGAGGAATAGATAGCGTCGATCCCGTGCAGGGAGAGGCGCCGGGCCACCGCCTGCGCCTGTGCCTGCCCGGCGGGGGTCAGGCTGTCGGTCGCGTAATCGGGGATGCCGTGGCGCACGATATATAATAGCATAGGTAATACTCCTTTCGATACGATCGTGTCAGGCCTGCGCCTGTTGTTCCTGTGCTTCATCCTCCCGGCAGAAGCGGGTATAGGCCGGCAGGGCGACCAGGCAGAAGGCCAGGCCTGCCAGGGCGACCACGGAAAAGGCCAGGACAGTAACCCCCCAGCCAAAGCGCTCCGCGAGGAAGGCGATGCCGTAGGAGGCGATCGATGCCCCGATATAGACACAGGCATTGCAGAACCCGCTGGCCGAAGCGGCACGCCCCATGCGGGCAAAGCGCCCCGGCAGGCAGGAGATGAGCAGGAAGTTCAAAGCGTGCATCAGCCCGCTGACCAGCGCCACACACAGCAGGCAGGCAAGGCGCCCGGCCGTGGAGGTGGAGGAGAGCAGGAAGTAGGCCGGCAGGCACATCAGCGCGGCACAGATGAACAGGAAGGCAGAGCCGCGCACCTCGTTGCGGAACAGGGGAAAGCGGTGCAGGGCGGTGATGAGCGAGACGGAAAGGATGGCGAGCAGGGGCATGATGGCAGAGAGCAACACCGACTCAGACGCCTCCCGTTCAAATGCCTCGGCATACAGGGTGGGGACCCAGGATTCGATCCCGTCCCGCAAAAAGCCCATGGCCACAATGGCCAGCAGGATGGGCACCAGCCCCACGCGGCACAGCGTGCGGAAGTAGCCCTCCTGCCCCTGCGCGGCGGGCGCGGCAGGCGCCGTGGCGCTGGCCGCCGGTGCTCCCCCCTCCGACTCCTGCAAGCAACGGCCGACCGTCACAAGAAAGAGCACGAAGATGAGCAACGCCAGCCCGGCGGTAGAAAAAAACACCGTCTGCCAGGTGGCATATTGCAGGCACAGCGGCACATACAGATACAGGAGCAGGGTGGCGGCATGCGCCGCGACCGTCACAGCCAGGTTGGCCCGCACAAAGGCCTCATGTGTCAGGTTTTCGGACAACAGACGGACGATCGGCGGCCACAGCATGGCCTGCGCCAGGCCGTTCAGCGCCCAGACGGCGATCATCCAGCCGCCGGACACACAGGGCATCAACAGATTGCAACAGGTAGAGGTGACCAGCCCCAGCGAGATCATGCGGCGCGGCGAGATGTGATCCCCCAGCACCCCGCTGAGCAGCTGGCCGGCCCCGTAGCAGATAAAGAGGGCGGTGCCGATCCATCCGCCGGTCTCCTTATCGATGGCCCCGGCCTCCAGCATGCCGGCCATCACGATGGCAAAATCCTTACGGGTGATATAACTGGCAAAATACACCAGGGCGCACAGGGCGACCAGGGCATGCCCCCGGCGGCGCCCGGTTGAAATATGTGGCATCTTCTTTTCTCCTTCACAAAGCGGCGCGGTACTCACAGGCTGTCCCCCATGCGCACGAAGTCGCCCGTCTCTTCCTCTTTTACTAAACGGCAGGGGACGAACGTGCCGCCCGCCAGCGCATAGCCCAGCGCCAGGGTCGCCTCCCCCTTGACGAGGAAGCGCTCCCCGTCATAATACACGTCCACCGGCGGCAATGTCTCTCCCGCCGCCAGGCGCTCCGAGAGGGCAAGCACCCGGTCATCCGGCAGTGTCTCATGATAATACAGCCGCAGGGGGGAGAGATAGCAGGCGCGGTAGGCGGCGCGGTCGGCCTGCCACTGCGGCAGGGCGGCGCAGATGCAGTCGGCCACCTCCTGCGGGGTGGCATAGGTGGTGTCCACGATCAGGTCATAGTTGTGCAGATCCTTGTTGTTGACCCCGTAAAACGCCTGATAGCGCTTTTTCTCGCTGTCCCGCCGCTCGCGCACCTTCGCCATGGCCTCTTCCAGACTGGAAAAATGCTCTGTGGTGCGGCTCGTGTCCTGCATGATGCGGGCGGCGCTGACCTCTATCTCGGTGGACAGATAAACGCGGAAGGTGCCGCGCACGAAGTGCCAGGCCATCCGGGAATCGATCAGCAGCGGGCGCGGGTCGTCCGAGAGCGCCTCCAGCCCCGCATCGATCTCCCGGTCGAACTCCGGGTGCGTCTCCATATAGCGATTCATCTGGATCACGTCCATGCCGCGTTCAGCGGCCAGGCGGCGGCAGATATCCCCGGTAGAATACGGCTCCATCCCCAGCCTGTCCCGCAACAGGCGCCCGACGGTGCTCTTCCCCCCGCCTAAGTCCCCTGCCAGTGAGATCTTGTCCTGCATAGTTTTATCCTCCTGCGATCTTTTCGGTATTTCTATCCATAATATTCTATATTATATCGCGGAGCGGCCGCGCTGTCAAGCAAAATGTATTTTTTTGCCGTCCCCCTCTTTTCATCGGCGGCGCCCTGTGGTATAATAGGGGCAAGAACACATGGGCCACAGCCCACAGGAGGACGCCATGCATTACGCAGAGATCAAGAATTGTGATATCGCCAACGGGGCGGGCGTGCGCGTATCGCTGTTCGTCAGCGGTTGCCGCCATCATTGCCCCGGCTGTTTCAACGATGTAGCTTGGGATTTTTCCGCCGGGGAGCCATTTACCCCGGAAGTGCAGGCGCGCCTGCTGGCGATGCTGGCGCCCGACTATATCGCCGGGCTGTCTCTTTTGGGCGGGGAACCGTTTGAAGTGGAGAACCAGCGCGGCCTTCTCCCGCTATTGCGGGAATTCCGCGCCCGCTTCCCCCAGAAGAACGTCTGGTGCTATACCGGCTTCGTCTATGATACCGAACTGTTACAGGAGAGCCGGGCGCGCTGTGAAGTGACCGATGAGATGCTCTCCTACATCGATGTGCTGGTGGACGGCCGCTTCATCGAGGCGCAGAAGAGCCTGCGGCTCCGCTTCCGCGGTTCGGCCAACCAGCGCCTGATCGACCTCCCCCGCACCCGCGCCTGCGGCAGTGTGGTGCTGTGGGAAGGATAAAGGCACCGCAAAAGGGGAAAAAGGCGATCCGTGTGTTCTGTGTTTCAGAACACACGGGTCGCCTCTTTTCCTTACAGCGTTACAAATCCCAGTTTACGTTTTACCTTAGACAGCGTGCGGCGTGCCGCGATCTGGGCGGCGGCGGCACCATCCTGCATGACCTGTTCCAGATAGGCCTTATCCGCGATCAGGCGGGCGTATTCTGCCTGTACCGGTGCCAGGGCATCGGCACACACCTCCCCCACTGCGGTCTTAAACTCGCCATACCCGCGCCCGGCAAATTCCCGCACCACGTCCTCCTCGCTCTTACCGGTAAAGACACGGTAGATGGAGATCAGGTTGTTGATGCCAGGCTTGTCTTCCCCGGGGCAGACCTCACTGCCGGAATCGGTCACCGCGCGGCGGAACTTGCGCAAGATATCGTCCCGCGGGTCCAGGATGTAGACCACGGCATTGGGGTTCTTATCCGACTTAGACATCTTAGCAGTTGGGTCGGCAAGCGACATGATCTTCATGCCGGAGGGCGGGATATACCCTTCCGGGACGACGAAGGTGTCGCTATACAGACCGTTAAAGCGCTGGGCCACGTTGCGCGCCAGCTCCAGGTGCTGTTTCTGGTCGATCCCCACCGGCACCAGTTCTGTCTGGTAGAGCAGGATATCGGCCGCCATCAGGGACGGGTAGGTAAAGAGCCCGGCATTGATGTTGTCGGCATTTTTGGCGCTCTTGTCCTTGAACTGGGTCATGCGCCCCAGTTCCCCGAACATGGTAAAGCAGTCCAGGATCCAGCCCAGTTCCGCATGCGCCGGCACGTGGGACTGCACGAACAGCGTGTTCTTCTGCGGGTCCAGCCCAGCCGCGATGTACAGCGCCAGCGTCTCATAGGTCCGGCGGCGCAGGTCTGCCGGCACCTGGCGCACGGTGATGGCGTGCATATCCACCACGCAATAGAAGCAGTGGTACTCCTCTGAAAAGGTGCTGAAATTCCGGATCGCACCGATGTAGTTCCCGATCGTCAGGTTCCCGGAGGGCTGTACTCCCGAGAACACGACCTTCTTTCCGTTCTGCATAAATGCCTCATCTCTCTGCCCCCACCGGGGCCGTTCTTTCCCCTATTTTACCCCAGATGCCCGCGCCTGTCAAGGGAAAAGTGCAAATCAGATAAAAAATCAGGAAAAATGCAAAAATCCCTTGCCTTTTTCTATAGTTTATGGTAGAATAAAAGGACTGGTAGGGGTGATGCCCCCTGCCGCATCTGTGTGTGAAAAATTATAATACGGAGGAAATAAGAATGGAAAGAAAAAAGATCTCCATGGACGGTAATACCGCCGCGGCGCACGTATCCTATGCGTTCACCGAAGTGGCGGCCATCTATCCGATCACGCCTTCCAGCCCGATGGCTGAAGTGACCGATACCTGGTCCGCGTCCAACAAGAACATCTTCGGGGAGCCCGCGACCAACCTGTTTGGCGACAGAGTGAAGGTCGTGGAGATGCAGTCCGAGGCGGGCGCCGCCGGTGCCGTGCACGGTTCTCTGGCCGCCGGTGCACTGACGACCACCTACACCGCGTCTCAGGGCCTTTTGCTGATGATCCCGAACATGTACAAGATCGCGGGCGAATTGCTGCCCAGCGTCATCCACGTCTCTGCCCGCTGTGTCGCCTCCCACGCGCTGAACATCTTTGGCGACCACTCCGACATCTATGCCTGCCGCCAGACCGGTTACGCCATGCTGGCGGAGACCAACGCGCAGGAGATCATGGACCTGGGCGCTGTGGCCCACCTGTCCGCCATCAAGGGCCGCGTGCCGGTGCTGAACTTCTTTGACGGTTTCCGCACCTCCCATGAGATCCAGAAGATCGAGGCATGGGACTATGCCGACCTGGCCGACATGATCGATATGGACGCTGTGAAAGCCTTCCGCGCCCGCGCGATCAATCCGGAGCATCCGGTCATGCGTGGTTCTGCAGAAAACGGCGATATCTTCTTCCAGCACAGAGAGGCCTGCAACAAGTTCTATGAAGCATTCCCGGCGGTGGTCGAGGAATACATGGGCCGTGTGAACGCCAAACTGGGGACCGATTACAAGCTCTTTAACTACTACGGCGCACCGGATGCCGACCGCGTGATCGTGGCCATGGGCTCTGTCTGCGACGCCGCAGAAGAAGTGATCGATTACATGAATGCCAACGGCGAGAAGGTCGGTCTGGTCAAGGTTCGTC
>CAYXDB010000012.1:0-9602 GCA_964463735.1 uncultured Ruminococcus sp.
GTCAATAACAACCGCGTCGCCGTTCGCATCGCTCACTACCTCCCGGAGGAAGGCTCAGTTTCCCAGAGAAGAGCTTATCTACCAGAGGAAGGCCAGAAAGAGCGCCATGCGCCGGCTCTCAAGGGGGGGCTATGCGAAAGGCTGCGCGACAGGCTGGAAAGACAGCCCTTTTTGTTGCTTTTCCTATGTGCGGTCGCGCTTATCGGGCGGGGCCGCAAGGGCATCGTGGCACGGGCAGGCGTGCCATTCTGCGACCTCAGAGGATCGTGCGGGACAGGCGGCGTAGCAGATCGGTCAGGGGCAGGACCAGGAGCCCCGCCAGCAGATTTCCCACGGCATGCACTGCATCCCAGGGGAGGCCGGCCAGTATCCAGGCGATCATCTGGTCCCAGTCCATGCCAAACATCAGCGCCTGCGCCGGTGCATAGAGCGTGCCAAAGGCCAGCCCGTGCAGACTGCATACCAACGGGTACACCACCGCGCAGACGCGGCGGGGCATGTGGCGGGGCAGGAGCATGGTCACGCCCCACAGGATCGCCCACAGATAGAGATACGGGATCCACCACATGGAAAACCCGGCATACAGCCCGTTCAGCATGACGTATACGTAGATGGGCACCAGCGCCTTGCCGCGGTAGACCAGCGTGTAGACCATCGTCAGCATGCCCAGCAGATGGACGTTGGGCAAGAATTCCATGACCAGTTTGGAGCAGAACATAAACGTCCCCAGCATGGCAAAGATAACGATCTCCTGCACGCTCAAAAAACGCCGCTTGCCCGCGGTGGCCGGGCGATTACTTTGTGTAGACAAGGCGGTAGGTCACGCCTGTATCGATCGCGGTGCTGTCTACACCCGTCATGGCATAGTCATCCCCGATGTAGAAGGCCCAGTAGGACTGGTCCACATTATAGTCGGCCAGCATGCCGTTGACCGTCTTGACATACAGGCCATATTCACTTTCCTCGCCTGCGATCAGACTGTGTTCCAGCAGGGCGGCGCCCACGGTGGTCTTGTCCGTCTTTACGGTAAAGGTAACGGCCTGGTCCTCTGCCTCGACCTGAACGGTCAGGGTCGTGGCGCCATCGCCAAAGGTCATGTCCTTGCGGTAGGTGGCATTTTCCCACACCCCCGTCTTCGCCACAGTCTCACAGGCGAAGAGGCAGAGCAGGCATACCAGGGCAAGTGCAACGGATACGGTAGAACGAAGTGCCTTTTTCATAATGATCATCCTTTCTTATCAGACAAAAGGATAAAATAAAAGCACCCCTTCCCGGAAGGCGTGCGGTGCGGCATCCTGTCATGCCAAAAGGAAGGCGGGGGGTCTGCTCCCGTCTTTCTTTCCCGTGCGCCCCTCCTTTTTGCCCAAGGGACTTTTACGTGTCACGGGCCGATCAGCATTCCGACTTGACCCGCCCTTTGGCAGGGGGGAGATACGGTAATGGCTGTTGCTGCGGATTCCCACCGCGATTTCCTGATCCCCGGGCATACCGTCACGCAGTATGTCCGACAACGCGGGTCGCCCCGCGATGACCTGTGTTTATTCTTTTGCTGTCTCTATTATGCCACACGGCGCCGCATTTTGCAAGAGGCTGGCGCAAAAAAATGCACGTTTCCCGCCTTGCGCGGCAGGGCCGTGTGGCGCAAGAGACAAAAATTCACACAGGCCCCTTCCTTTTTTGACAAAGGTGTGCTATAATAAGGGGGAAGAGGGGCGGGCGATCCTTGCCCCTATCCCAACATAGAAGAAAAGGCGGGCGAATGCATGTCACAGATAGTCGTTTTGAAAAATGAATTTCTCACAGTCCAGATCTCCACGCTGGGGGCAGAGATGCTCTCGGTCAAGGATGCCCAGGGGGTAGAATATCTTTGGGAGGGGGATCCGGCGTTCTGGGAGGGACATGCCCCGGTCCTGTTCCCGCTGTGTGGCGGGCTGAAGGATGGCGCCTATCTGCTGAACGGGCGGCGCTATGAACTGGAGAAGCACGGCTTCGCCCGGCATGAAGAATTCTCCCTGTTGCGCGCCGGGAAGACGGAGGCCGTGTTTCTGCTGCGGGAGAACGAGCGCACGTTCCCCGGTTTCCCGTTCCCCTTCGTGTTCATGGTCGCGTTCGTGCTGGACCGTGACCGCGTGCGCGTGACCTATACGGTGCACAATACCGGTACTGAGACCATGTATTTCAATGTCGGTGCCCACGAGGCCTACGCTACGCCGGGCGGCATCGAGAATTACGAGGTATACTTTGACCGCAGTGAGGAACTGGCCCCCCTGCCGGTACACGGCAACCTGCTGGGGCGCGAGACGGGTGCCCCGCTGGTGACCGGCCACGTCCTGCCCCTGAAGAAGGAACTGTTCATGCCGGATGCCCTGGTCTTTGGCGAATTGAATTCCCGCGCCGTCACGCTGGCGCGCAAGGGCGGCGGGCGCACGATCCGCGTGGCCTTTGACGGGTTTGATCATCTGCTCCTGTGGCAGGTGCCCGGTGCCCCGTATCTGTGCATCGAGCCGTGGTGCGGCCTGCCGGATTTTGAGGATGCGGATGGCAATATCGCGCATAAGCAGAGCATCACAGAACTGCCGGCGGGCGATACCTATGCCCGCACGCATATCATCGGCTTCAGCCATCAATAAAGCGCCTGTGGCCGCCCGCCCCCGGGGAGCATCTAACGCCCCCGGGGGCGGTGTGCCCGTATCGGGCAGGGGAAATGCAAAAAAACGGAAAAAGGACAGCAAAAAACCGCAAAAATCCTTTGACATATGCCATAAGGCATGCTATAATGATAAATAACAGGTGCCTTTGCCGGATGTAGAGGCGCCACACTGTACAGGAACGAGGAGAGAGAGCATGGTCACGATCGATGGACGCATTAAGCAACTGGTAAATTACGCCGTTTCCCGGCAATTGGTAGAGGAGGCCGACCGCGCCTGGGCGACCAATGTGTTGCTCTCCCATTTTGGGCTGTCTTCGTATACCGATACGGAGGTCGAGGATGCCCCCCTGGCCGAGATCCTGGAGGCGATGAATGACTATGCGGCCGCCAATGGGCTGATCGCAGAGGACAGCGTCACCTACCGCGACCTGCATGACACGGCGGTCATGGCCGCCCTGACCCCGCGCCCGAGTGAGGTGATCTCCCGCTTCTTTACGCTGTATAAAAACGACCCAGAAAAGGCCACAGACTATTTTTACCGCCTGTGCTGTGACAGCGACTATATCCGCACCTACCGCGTGGCGCGTGACCTGAAATGGCGGGTGCCGAGCGAGTATGGCGAGATCGACATCACTGTGAACCTTTCCAAGCCGGAAAAGGACCCCAAGGCCATTGCCGCCGCCAAACTGCTACCGCAGAGCGGCTATCCGCGCTGTCTTTTGTGCCATGAAAATGAGGGCTACGCAGGCAACCTGCGCCACCCGGCGCGGGGCAATCTGCGCCAGATCCCGTTCCAGATGGCGGGGGCCGACTGGTATCTGCAATACTCCCCGTATGTGTATTATAACGAGCATTGCATCGCCCTGTGCGGCGAGCACGTCCCCATGAAGATAGACCGGAGCAGCTTTGCCAAACTGCTGGATTTTGTGACCTGCTTCCCGCATTATTTCATCGGCTCAAATGCGGATCTGCCCATCGTGGGCGGTTCCATTCTGGCGCACGACCACATGCAGGGCGGGCATTATACCTTCGCCATGGCCAATGCCCCGGTGGAAAAGACCGTCTCCTTTGCCGGATACCCCGATGTGACGGCCGAGATCCTGCATTGGCCGATGTCGGTCATCCGCCTGCGCGGTGCCGACCGGGAACGCATGGTCGACCTGGCGGATAAGATCCTTCTGACCTGGCGCGGCTATTCTGACCCGGACGCCTTCATCTTTGCGGAGACGAATGGGGAGCCGCACAATACCATCACGCCCATCGCCCGCCGCCGCGGCGAACTGTATGAGCTGGATCTGGTGCTGCGGAACAACATCACCACAGAGGAGCATCCTTTAGGCGTCTTCCACCCGCATGCCCAGTACCACAATATCAAAAAAGAGAACATCGGATTGATCGAGGTCATGGGGCTGGCCGTACTCCCCGCCCGCCTGAAGGGCGAGATCGAGGACATGGCGCAGGCGATCCTTTCCGGGCAGGATCTGGAAACGATCGACAGCGTGCGTAAGCACGCCGCCTGGTTCGCCGCCTTCCGTGATCGCTATACCTTCACCCCGGAGAACGTGCGGCAGATCCTGATGCAGGAGATCGGGCGCACCTTCGTCCACGTGCTGGAGGATGCCGGCGTCTACAAATGCACCCCGCAGGGGCGCGCCGCGCTGGATCGCTTCCTCCATGCCGTTGGTTGACCCCCGGATATCAAACAGCCGCCCCTGCGCATCGCGCGGGGGCGGCTGTTTGTCTCTTTTGAACAGGGGCGGGGCGGAATGACGCAAAAAAACCGGCACTTTGCGCAAAAAACTCATAAAAAACAGTTGCAAGTTCCCGGGCGCCGTGCTATAATGAAGGTAGGATACTCTTTCCTCCTGCCGCGCGTGGCAGGGGACTCTATCATGTGAAAGGAAATAGGCCAATGAAAAAACGCATACTTTCCCTTTTCCTGTGTCTGTGTATACTGGTGCCCTGCATCTCCACCGGCGCCGCGGCACTCCTCCCGTCTGAGTACAAGGGGGAGGACTATATCCAGGACACCTTTAAGCTCTCGGAACTCACCTACACCGCCGGGACGTCCTTTGACGGGTACACCGGGCGCTATACCTTCGGCGCGATCCAGGGGCGGGACGGGGCCACCTATCAGTCCTACACCGGGTTGGCCACCCAATTCAACATCCTGAATCGGACGCAGGCGGTCACGGGTGACCAATGGGTAAGCGGCGGTATGTACCTGACGCAGGGAGGCAGGATCATCATGCCGGCCCGTGACAAACAGAACCAGAGCACCATTGCCTATACCGCGCCGCGCAGCGGCACCGTAACGCTCTCCTTTGGTACGTATCAGCTTTATACGGAAACAAAGCCTTTGGCCGGCCAGGCCCTGTCCTCCGAGATCGCTATCTTCCGCAACGGGAGCAAGATCTATCCCGCAGGGGAGGGCTGGCAGGAGGTGAGCGGCACTTCCAATGCGAGCGGGCTGTATACATCGGAAACGACGTATCAGACCACGTCGATCTCCGTCTCCGCCGGTGACCAGATCCTGTTCTGCACCGACCGGGGGACAGACGATGCCACGTGCTATGCCTATATGACCCCCACAGTGACCTATACTGCCTATTGCGGGGAGACCTATGCGCAGAGCGATCTCTTCGGCGTCGTGCAAGGGCGGGGCGGCTGGTATGCCGCCTATGGAGAGAAGGGTGGCCAGGCCGCCTGGCTCCTGCCCACCTATGACGCAACGACAGCCACCTTCGGCGGGCAGGAAGGGGCCGGTACTGTCGGCGCCGGGAAGTGGACGCTGGGGGCGGACTATGAGACCGTATTGCTCTTTGAGTCACCCCTGATCGCGACCTATGCGCTCTCCTTTGCCACCTTCAGCGCCTCCGCCTCCGTCACCCTGCGTGTGACGGCACACCGGGGGGATGGCACGGATGCGACCTTGAAGACCCTCACCCTGCCGGCCGGCACCTCCACATTGGAGGAGATCTCCGACATCGCGCTGGATGAAGATGATGTGCTGGCCCTGCGCTTCAGCGGTGCGGCGGGCACCACCGTGACCGCGACGCCCAGCCTGTGCTCCACCGGTACCGTGTATGCCACCAGTCAGAACACACGGGTCCTGCGCACGGGTTATAATGGCCTGTCCCTGCGGCAGACGCTGAAGCTGGAGGCCTACTCGCTGTCCCTCTCCGGCAAGATCCACATGAATTTCTATGTCTACTTTGGCGCATCTACCGCCTTCGCAGCCGAGCGCGGGGTGCTCCTTTCCCGCACGACAGCTACCCCCACCTGTGACGATACTGCCACCGTCAAACTGACGGGCAAGGATCTGGGGGACGGCACCTGGCTCTTCACCTACACCGATATAGCGGCCAAGGAGATGACGGACACGCTGTATGCCCGCGCCTATTATAAACTCTCTGATGACGCCGTGGTCTATGACGATGTGAAGGAATGCCGGGTACAGGACTACCTCGCGCGCATCAAAGCGACCTATGCCACAACAGATACAGAGGCGGGCAAGGCCCTCTATACGCTCAGTTGTGCCATGCTCAATTACGGCGCCGCCGCGCAGACCTATTTTGACTATAAGACCGGCTCTTTAGCCAATAGCGGCCTCACCGATACAGAAAAGCAGGTGACGCAGGGGACGTATACAGACCACTACAGCTACAAGAAGACCGGGGCGTCTACACAGGCCTGGTTCAGTGGCGCCACGCTCTCCTTGCAGGACCTCCCGCACATCCTGCTCTATGTAGAGTCTTCTTCCACGCTTCCTTCTACCATGCGCGTCCAGATGTCCACAGCATCCGACTTTGCCACGCTGGTAGGCAGTTATGAACTGCGCTGGAACGGGGAACGCTATGTCGCCACCTGCGACGGCATCCCGCCCCAGAACATGCGCGCTCCGCTCTATTTCCGCCTGGTACAGGGCACCACATACAGCGATACCCTGACCTATAGCCCGTCGGCCTATGCGGCCCGGATCACCAAAGCGGATGCTGCCAGCGCTACGGTCACGCATGCGCTCTTTGCCTATACGGATGCCGCCTGCGCCTATGCCACCGCGGCAGACGCCGGTACCAGCAGCGGGATCGAGCTCCCCGCGCAGGAACTCGCCCGGCGCCTGACTCGCGGCGACCTGACAGCTAGTAAGACATATGTGGTCAGCGATAACGCACCCCTCGTCTTACAGCCCCTGGACGGCCAGACGATAGACGGTGCCGGGATCACCATCTCCACCCCCGCCGGTGTGCAGATCGTGGGCGGGCAGGATGCGAATATCTCGGATCTGACGATCTCTAACTTGACCATCAAGATGCAGAGCCGCGCCACCAGCGCCCTGACCCTGAAAGGGATCTCTGACACCTGCCTGAAAAATGTGTCGGTCAGCGGTACCGTCGGCACCGCCGTAACGGTAGGGGAGGCGTGCAGTGGCATCACCTTCCAGAATTTGAAGACCGGGGCAGATACGTCGATCGGCCTCTACCTGTCCGCCACCAGCACGGATACCCGCCTGCTGGATTCTGAGATCAGCGCTTCCAGCGTGGGGCTGGAGGATGAGAGCGGCGCAAATAAGGTGGGCGTGTATGTCGAGGGAAATACGTTCTCCGGTAATGGCAAAGCCATGAAACTGTCCGCCGCCCGCTGTGAAGTGCGTGGAAATACCATCACAAGCAAAGAAGGCGTATACCTCTCCGGTGTGACGGATGGTCTGGTCGCTCAGAACAAAGGCGGCACGATCGTGGTGGATGCGTGTGATAACCTCTCCTGCCTCCTGAATACCCCCACTGCCTTGACCGCCACCCAGAATAAGCATCTTTATGTGGTCAGCAACACGATAAGCGGGATATTGACCCTGCAAAGCAATACCTACCTGCTGGCCAATGCGAACATCTACACTACTCTGACAAAGGGATCCAACAGTGAGCAGAACGGCGACACGGTGACAGACGTAGATGCCCGCCTGAATGTGGGGGCAGATGAGACCCTGTTGCCGCACGTGGATAAAGAACTCTTCGTGGGGAAGACCCGGTATGAAAATGTCCGCACCCGGGACGGGGAAGTCCCCTTCCTGAGCTACATCTATCAGGCCATGAAGGACGGGGGCGATGCGATCATCCTGGCGCCCGGCGCGTATGCCGTAGAAGGGGGCCTGGGGATCGCGGACCGGAAAAACATCCGCCTGTGCGCCTATGGCGCCATGATGGAGCGGCAGACCGGCCTGGGCTGGATGCTCAATATCACGGGCAGTGATACGGTCACGCTGGAAGGGCTGACCGTCTCCTTCCGCCAGCAGTCCTGTGGGCAGGTCTACGTGCTGGAGAAATTGGGTAACATGCAGCTCAAGGTCGTGACCGGCGCCGGTATGATGAATGAGTTCGGCAATACCGAAAAGGATCTACCGGAGGCTAAACAGCATTACAATACGACCGGCATAGGCGCCCAGCATGCAGGCACCTACTATGCCTATATGGATGCCAGCTTCAAAAGCGTGGAGAAGAATGATGACGGCACCATGACCATCACGATGGGCGATGCAAAGCAGTACGACGCCATCGTAAAGGGAGACGTCCTGACCTGCCGGGCAAGCAACGGCGGGACGACGGCAACGGTCCAGACTTCTACCAATGTCCGCTTCCAGGATATGACGATCTATGGCTGTGCCGCCGGCTTCGCCTTTACGGAGCTCAACAACACCGGTGCGACTACCTACTATCGCGTCTATGACAGTACCCGTAACGGGGAGATCATTGACAAAGGGACTTATGACACGTACAAAGCGTGGGAGAAAACATACGGGGTAGATCTTGAGGTCTCGACGGATGATCAGGGCCGCTACCGTGGTTCTCCGGCCCACATCGGCTCCATCGATGCGACCCATACCACCAAGTGTGCAGTAGGTTCCCGGGTCATCTCCTGCTGGTTTGAGAACATGTGTGATGACGGCACGAACCAGAATGCGACCCACGCCCGCCTGGCTGGTTACCAAGACAATGAGGACGGCACCATGACCCTGACCTATAAGGGGAATATGTCTCAGTACAGTTATGAGCATATTGTTCCTAAGAAGGCTATCGAACTCGGCGGTCTCTGCTATCCTTTCCGCGTAGGGGACCGTGTGTATATCTACACCGCTGCCGGGCAGCTGGTCTATGATGGCATAGCAACGACCGCCGCGCAGAAGAAGGAAACAAGGACCGACGGCGTGATCGAGGAGAATTCCGAAAATTCGACCGGAGTGGCGCGCACGGGCACATACGATGTCTACACCGTCACGATCGACACGGAGAAGTACAAATTTAACGCCGACGCGCTGACAGAATATGACCTGGATGATAACACGCACATCTCCTCCCGCAAGGTCCTGGTCGATAACATGAGCATGTCCTCCAATGGCTTCCTGTTTGATAACACGATGGTCAAGAGCATCCGCTCCCGCGGCCTGCTGATCAAGGCCTCTGATGCCACGATCAAGAACTGCTCTTTGATCAACATCGGGATGAGCGCCATTGCCATCCATTATGAGATCTATTGGGGTGAGTCCGGCGTCAGTGAGCATCTGACCGTTGAAAAGAACCTGATCCAGAATACCGGATATTTTAAAAACGTGGACTATTACAGCCCCATCTCCATTCTGGGCCTGGGTTCCTCGTCTAATGCCGATGATTACCTGCTGTATGATGACATCACCATCCAGAACAACAAGATCGTCGATCGTGCCACGACCTATGCGATCTATGTCAACACCGGCAAGAATATCAAGATCCTGAACAATGATCTCGGTTGCCGGAAGGGCTATACCACGCAGACGGATACCGCCCCCGCCGTATATTTGAACTGCGTCAACGGTGTCACCCTGAGCGACAATAAATACCCCGCCCACCTGGAGGAGAACGTCTGCTGTGACAAGGCGGAGAACGTCAGCGGTACGGATCATCTGGAGCCTACCCCCCAG
>CAYXDB010000012.1:9702-21190 GCA_964463735.1 uncultured Ruminococcus sp.
GTATAATGCGGCCATCCGCTACACGGTCGGCCATGCCGGATTCGCCACGATCCAGGCGACTTCCTACCTGCCGGGCTCCAGTAGCAGCAAAGGGACGGAGGAATGGTATGCCATCTTCCTCAATGATACCATGGTCTGGCCCACGGCGGGCGGCTCCTATACCGATGGGAGTGTTTGGTATCTGGTGGATGGGAACACTACGCTGGAAGGCCTGAATGCGGAACTCGCTAAGATCCAACTGGCCGTAGAGGAAGGGGATACCCTCTCCTTCGTCGCGAAGCGCAAAGGGACAGAGTGGTATGATTTTGGCGTCATGCCGTCTGTCACGGTCGCCTCTGCCTCCTTGCGGGGGACGGTCGATGCATTGTCCAGCAACCTGCCCACAAATACGGGGACCAGCGTGACCTACCAGGGCAACTGGAAGTTTGGCTATTTCGCAAAGGATTCGACCACGTTTAATACGTATACCTATTACGATACCAGAAATGGCTGGATCACGAGCGGGGAAGATGAGATCTGGGGTAAGAACGGTGGCATCTATGCCAAGAACAATTACCTCTATGGCACTACAAATAATGGTGTGCGCGTGGCCATTGCCTATACCGTGCCGAAAGATGGTAAGATCGCTTTGACGCTGGGATCCTTTGTCAATTCCATAGGAGAGGGGATAACTGGCTACTACGGGGTGTTCTTAGACGGAAAAGCCGTGTGCGGTGAGGGAAGCATCACCGGTGACACCAGCAGCGCTGCGTGGACCGCTGTCAATAGTAGCACAACACGGCGGGAGATCAGCGCAGACATGCGTGCGGCCGGTACCATAGAGGTCAAGAAAGGGCAGACGATCTATTTCGTGGCCACCTTCGGCGCTGTCAACTGGGCACAATTTGCCGCCCTGCCGAACGTGATCTACCTCACCTAAACAGCCCGCGCCCCGGCGCCACACCCTACAGCCAAAAGGGCTGCCTCAAATGGCTAAAGTGTCGTAGGGACAGGCGCCCTCGACTATCCGCAATAGTTCGCACGATACAAATTTCGGCAGGGAGATCATTCTCCCTGCCGATCTTTGTTATAATGGTGCGGGTGATGCGCAAAAACGCCACCGCTAACGGATAGTCGAGGACGCCTGTCCCTACGGAAAAAGCCCCGTGGCCTTTCTCCGGGGAATTGAGCCTTCCTCCGGTAGATAAGCCTTCCTCCGGGAGGAAGGTGGCGCGCCGCGCCGCGGCGTGCCACCGTCTCCCTGCGGGGCGTAGAAGGGGCCGTGCAATACAGGCCTCCCTCCCGGAGGGAGGCTACGAAAGCGCGGCTCCTTCCGTCACGCCGCGGCTCTGACATGCCCCCGGCATGTCATTCACTCCCGCGTCGCCGTTCACTGCGTTCACTACCTCCCGGAGGGAGGCCACGAAAGCGCAGGCTCCTTCCGCGCCCGGAGGAAGGCCTGTATTCGTGTCCTTTCCTCTCCTTGAGGGGAGGCCACGGGGGCATTATCCCTATGGCGCCTGGCGCAGGGCGCGGCGCATGCGGCGCACATGCCGCTCAAAGTCCCCGCTGTCCAGCAGGGCGGCCAGCACGTACTGGTCCGGCACGGGTACCGGGCAGGCATAGAAGCCGACCTTTTCCTGATAGAGGGGGAGAAGATGGGGGGACAGGACCATGTACCCGATGCGCAGTGCCGGGGATAGCGTGCGGGAAAACGTGTTCAGATACAGCAGGTCGTCCCCCGGTTGGGAGAGGGAGAGCAGGGTATCATAGGGCTTGACATGAGGGGAAAGCTCGCTCTCTACATCGTCCTCGATCAAAAGTGCCCCATGGCTCCGCGCCCATTGCAGATACGCCTGCTTTTTAGAGGCGGAGGCGGTGACCCCGGTGGGGTAACTGCGGTAGGGGGTGATGTGCAGGACATCAGCCTCCGCGCCCGCCAGCGCCACGCTGTCGATGCCGTCTTCCCCCAGCGGCAGGCCGATCGGGGCGATGCCATAGGCGCGGTAGACTGAGGCGATGCGGGCATAGCCCGGTTCCTCCATGGCAAAGCGGCGCTCTTTCCCCAGCATCTGGGCGATCAGACCGTAGAGCTGTTCTGCCCCCGCGCCGATCACCAGGCATTCTGGCGTGGTCTGGATATGGCGGCTCCGCGCCAGGTAATTGCAGATGGCCTGCCGCAGGCGCAGGATGCCGTTGCCCGGCCCGGGGAGGAGCAGGGCCTCCCCCTCCTCCTGTAGCACGCGCCGCACGGTGCGCGCATAGACGGAATAGGGGAAGCGGATCGTATCCGCGCGGGGCACAGCCGGGGGAGGCGGGGCGCTCCCCCCATGATAGCCGGTACCGTCCAGCCCTGTCTCCGGGCACAGGGTCACATAATACCCGCTCTTTTCCCGCGCCTCACAATAGCCCTCCTCGCACAGCAGGGCATAGGCGTGCTCTACGGTGATCACACTGAGGGAGTAACTTTCTGCCAGCGCACGCTTGGAGGGGAGGCGCCCCCCACGGGGATAGTGGCCCGCCGTAATGGCCGCCTGCAGATCCCGGTATACCTGCAAATAGGCAGGGCCGGTGGTCGATCTTTTCATCTGGTTATATAAAATTCCCTTCGTCTGGTTATTTTATCGTACCAAATATTTGGTATAATAATACATGTGCACGGGTCGGCGCCAGGGGTGCCGCCCTCTATATTCAGTATCATAGCACAAAATGGGGAGGATTGCAAGATGCAAAGAAGATCGCTTTCACACGCCGCCATCTGGCGGATGTGTATCACGGCCGTATTGATGGCCATGAACGTCGTGATGAGTTCCTTTGGTGTTCCGGTGCCGGGGGGGCACCTATATCTGAATGATGTGGTCATCTGCACGGCCGCACTGCTGCTGGATCCGCTGTCAGCCGGGATCGTGGGGGGCGTGGGGTCGTTTTTGGGCGATCTGTTCTTTTATCCCACCCCTATGTTCGTCTCGCTCGTGACGCACGGGGTGCAGGCCGTGGTCATCTCGCTGTGCATGCGCCTGGGGGGGCGGCGGCACCCGCTGCTTGCGGCGGTGGTCGGCGTGGCGATCGGAGCCGTCATCATGGTGGTAGGCTATTCGCTGGGGCGTGCCTTTATTTACAGTACGCCGGAGTACGCGTGGTTGAAATTGCCCTATCAGATCGCCCAGGCGGCTGTGGGGGCCGTGGCCGGTGTGGTGCTGTGCTTCCCCTGTCGTCTGCGGGAAAAGTACCTGTCTTTGGCGCCACAATGAAGCGCCCGGCGCACCCGTGTGTCGTATGATCGATAAAAAGCGGCCCGCCTGTTGTCAGACGGGCCGCTTTTTATCCCTGCGGGGCCGGTGCGGTGCTAGCATCCTTTTCCTCCCGCTCCTGAAAAAGGGGCAGGGGGCGGTCCGACGGTTTGAACCCATCGATCTCCCCGCGGCACAACGCACCGAACAGGCGATGGCGCAGGCCCTTGTACTGTCCTTCCAGATCCCGGAGCAGTTGCTTCATCTTCTCGCGCTCGGTCTGGTGATCTTCGGGGCAGGCGGAGGGGAGGACGGGCAGGCCCGGTGTATGGCGCACGTAATACTGGATGTCTTTTTCCTGCGCGTACAGGAGCGGGCGGATCATGTAGAGGTCGGCGCGGCTGAGGTATGTGACGGGGGAGAAACAGCCGATGCGCCCTTCAAAAAACAGGTTGAGCATAAAGGTGTCTACCACGTCGTCAAAATGGTGGCCCAGGGCGACCCGCGTACAGCCGTATTCCCGGGCGGCGCGGTTCAGGGCGCCGCGGCGCAGATTGGCGCAGAGAGAGCAGGGATTCTTTTCCTTCCGCACATCAAAGACGATGGTCGCGATATCGGAGGGGACGATGTGATAGGGCACATCCAATTGCGCACAATAGGCGGCGACGGGGGAGAAGTCCGTCCCCGGGAAACCCATATCCACCGTAATGGCGCACAAGGTGTAGGGGATGGGATAGAAACGGCGCAGGGCGGCCAGGGCCGTCAACAGCGTCAGCGAATCCTTCCCGGCGGATACGCCCACGGCGATGTGGTCCCCCGGCTGTATCATGTGGTAATCGTCCACGGCGCGGCGGGTAAAACTCAGGATGCGTTGGATCTCATTCATGGCAAAACGCTTTCTTGTGCATAAGATGATGGTAGGCGGCCGTGGCCGCCATGAATCCACCGCCCGGCAGAGGCGGTGCACAGGGAGATGGAATATGGCTATCAAGATCTATATAGACCAGGGGCACAATCCACGCAGTCCCAATACCGGCGCAGAGGGGAATGGGTTGCGGGAGCAGGACATTACATATCGGGTGGGGCAGGAACTGGCCACGTTGTTGCGGGCGGATGGCGGGTTCTCTGTGCGGTTGTCCCGCCCCACGCCGGATACCCAACTGGGGACGAGCAACAGCGGCAGTCTGCGCGCCCGCGTGCAGGACGCCAATACGTGGGGGGCGGATTATTTTATCAGCATCCACACGAATGCCTCGGATGACCGCACGGCCAACGGCAGTGAGCAACTGGTCTACCAGACGCAGGGGACTGCGTACCGCCTGGCACTGGCCATAGCAGAGCAGATGGCGGCCGTGACCGGCCTGCGGGATCGTGGCGTGCTGGCCCGCCCGGGGCTGTATGTGTTGCGCCGCACGACGATGCCGGCCGTCCTGTCGGAGATCGGGTTCATCACCAACCCGTCGGAGGCCGCTTTGATGAGCGAGCGCCCTGACCTGTTCGCTACCGGGATCTATCGGGGCATCTTGCAATTTCTGACGTGATGAGAGAAGGGCGGCCGGGCGCCGCCTTTTCTTTTGCGTTCATGCCTCTGTGGGGTCAGAGAGGCTCAGGTGGTCGCAGGAGAGGAAGGCCTGTGCCTCGGTCACGCTCTCGGTGGGGAAGAGATGCTCCCCACCGCAGTTCTGGCAAAAGACACGGATGCCGCGTGGGGTCATCTCCACTTCATAATCCCCGTTGTGGCAGGGGCAGTCGATCTGCCCGTCGGCCTCCAGTTCCTTGACCAGGAACCGGATGATATCGTAGATATGGGCGTCCGGCAGGACATCTGGCGCTTCTTCCCGGGCGGCCTGGGTCAGATAGGCGATGCCCGCCTCGGCAAACAGATCTTTGAGCTGTTTTTCGTTCTCTTCCAGCGCCGCGCTGACGGCCGCTTCCTTGCCGGTATAGCAAACGTCCATGCCGGTGCTGTCACAGGTCAGGGTGAACAGGTCACGCCCGTAGAAAAGCGTGGGGGAGACGGTGTAGGTGTGGTGCCCGGCGCAGAGCAGGCAGGGGACGGTGAGA
This sequence comes from uncultured Ruminococcus sp., assembly GCA_964463735.1. Taxonomy (GTDB): domain Bacteria; phylum Bacillota; class Clostridia; order Oscillospirales; family CAG-272; genus UBA1740. The sequence goes on from CAYXDB010000012.1 coordinate 14,976, forward strand.
TGCAGTTTGCGGTCCGGCGTCTGGGTCACGGTCAGGTCGCTTTTCCCACAGGGGCAGCGCAGTTTCAGCATCCGCCCGCCGGAGAGGGTAAAGTCGCCGCACAGCCCCAGCACACCGCTCCCACAATGGGGACAGCGATAGCCCAGCACCGTCTTGTTTTCCGGTAAGATCATAAGCGATGGTATCCTTTCTTCGTCTTTACGTGCGCGGCGGGGCGCTCTTGGCACAGAGGATGCCGCCGTCCGTCATCATGACGGGAAGGGGGAGGTCGAAGCGCCCGGCGGGTAGCGTCGGGCATATAAAGTCGCGGTATACGACCCCGGCTGCCGCCCCGTGGAATTCCCGCAAAAAGCGGTCGTAATAGCCGCCCCCGTAGCCGATGCGGTACCCGAAACGGTCAAAGACCACGCCCGGCACCAGGCACAGGGTGGGCACCACCTGCTCGGTCTCGTAGCAGGGGGCATCTTCCGGCGGTTCACAGAGGCCGTAGGTGCCCGCCTCTACGTCCGAGAGGGCAGTGATACGGCGGTAGTGCATCCGATGTTCCGGGGCACAGCGCGGCAGGTAGACCTGCCGCCCGGACTGCAGGGCGGCTTCCAGCACGGGGCGGATATCGATCTCATCGGCGCGGGGATAATAGCCCAGCACCGTCTCTGCGTAACGGTAGGAGGTAGAGGCCAGGATCAGGTCACAGATCTTTTGGTCGCGCCTCTGTCGCTCTTCCGGGGGGAGGGCGGCGCGGCGCGCCAGATATTCCTGCCGCAGGCCGGTCTTGATGGCTTTCAGATCCATGCGATAACTCCTTGTGATAGTATTGGCATCCTGCCTATCGTCTAGGGTGGCTTGCCGGAGGGGCTTTTATTCTTTCTCTGGCAGGGGCCCCGTCTGCGGCAGGAACGCGCCCTGGCGCAATCGTTCCACTTCCTGCGCGGGGATCAGATAGGAGAGCAGCTCCAGCCCGAAGGCGGGGGCCGCCCCCATGCCCACGGCTGTGGTGATCGGCCCGTCGCTGACTACGGCGCAGTCGTGCAGCACCGTGGCACCGGTCAATTCTGCCTCAAAGCCGGGGTAGCACACGGCACGCCGCCCCTGCAGGAGGCCGCGGTGCCCTAAGATCAGGGGCGCGGCGCAAATGGCGCCGATGCGCCCGCCATCCGCCAGCGTGCGGGCGATCCATACGTCCGTTTCCGGCGCTTTGTCCAGGTTGGCCGCCCCCGGCATGCCGCCGGGCAGGAGCAACAGGGAGATCTTTTCCGGTGCGGCGAGCGCCGCGGAGACGGTGGTGTCTGCCAGGACAGAGATCCCATGCGCGCCGCGCACGGGGCCATCCCCCATCGCTACGGTCGTGACGGGGCATCCCCCGCGCCGCAGGATATCCACCGGGCAGAGCGCCTCTATCTCTTCAAAGCCGTCGGCCAGCAATACATAGATCATACCGTCCTCCTTATACATAATCGTCGCCGGTGCAGTTGGCGCGGGAGGCTTCTACGCCCCGTGCGCGCAATTCGGTAAATTCTTCCCGCGTGATGAGGATATCCCGCGGCTTCATGCCGTCTTTTTCACTGATATAGCCCATGTCCTGCAATTCATCCAGCATGCGGGCCGCTTTGCTGTATCCCAGTTTTAGGCGGCGCTGGAGCAGGGAGGTAGCCAGTTTGCCATTGCCGTAATTGAAGCCGACATCCAGTGCCGCCCACAGCAGGCTGCTCTCGTCCTGCGGGACGTTCTCGCCACCGCCGGCAGGCATATCTTCTTCGGCATTCTTCTTGGTGCGGTCGCATTTTTCGGCTTCGCGCTCGATGTCGGCCATGATCGTCTCCCCGGCCTCGGTGTCCACATCGTTGTTCTCCTTGAGGAATTCCACGATGCGTTCGATCTCCTTTTCATCCACAAAGGCGCCCTGCACACGCATGGGCTTGGGGATGCCGACCGGGGCAAAGAGCATGTCGCCGTGCGGCAGGAGCTTTTCTGCACCGGTGAAATCCAGGATCGTACGGGAGTCGATCTGGGAGGAAACGTGGAAGGCGATACGGGAGGGGATATTGGCCTTGATCGTGCCGGTGATAACGTCTACTGAGGGGCGCTGGGTGCCGATCAGCAGGTGGATACCGGCGGCACGTGCCTTGGCCGCGATGCGAGCGATGGAGGTCTCCACCATGTCGGCGGCCGACATCATCAGGTCATGCAACTCATCGATGATGATGATGATCTTGGGCAGGGGGTCTCCCTCGCCCGTCTCTCTCATCTTGCGGTTGTAGCCGTCTATATCGCGCACGCCGCTCTGCTCGATCAGGTTGAAGCGGTGTTCCATCTCATTGACCGCCCAGGAAAGGGCACCGGCCGCTTTTTTGGGGTCGGTCACGACCGGCACCAGCAGGTGCGGGATGCCACTGTACATGCCAAATTCCACTTTTTTTGGGTCGATCATGATCAGGCGCACCTCTTCCGGGGAGGCCTTGTACAGCAGGCTGACGATGATGCTGTTGATACATACGGATTTACCCATACCGGTGGCACCAGCCACCAGGACGTGGGGCATTTTGGACAGGCGCCAGTACACCGGTTGCCCGGTGACGTCGCCCCCCACGCACACCAGTGTCTTGTCTGCCTCCCGCCGGAATTTATCCGTGTCCAGCATGGCGCGCAGGCGCACGATGGAGGTGGTGGCGTTTGGCACCTCGACCCCCACGGCAGATTTGCCGGGGATGGGCGCCTCGATACGGATGCCGGACGTGGCTAGGCTCATGGAGATGTCCTCCACCAGCCCGCTGATCGAGCGTACCCGCACGCCCGCCTCCGGCACGACCTCATACCGTGTGATGCGCGGGCCGCGGGAATAGCCGGCGATGTGCGTGCGCACCTTGAAATTGTCCAGCGTCTGTAAGAGTTTTTCTGCATTGCCCTGCACCTCGGCGCTGATGCCGCTCTCGTCCTGTACCTCCGGCAATGCCAGCAGGGACAGCGGGGGAGATTGGTAGGGGCGCTTCTTCGGCTTGGGCGGCGCGGGGGGCGTTGCCGTGCGCGGGGCGGGCGCCGGCCGGGCGGCCGGTGCCGCCGCGGCAGGGGGCGGCGTTTGCCCCATTTCTTCGGTCGGCGCATCCTGCCCGGTCAGGTGTCTGGCACCGGCCAGGTCGTCCCGCAGGGCAGAATCGGGGGTAAAGATCGGGTTGTGGGCGCCATCATATACCTGCCCCGGGCGCTCTGCCCCGGTATCGGTATAGCGCGGGTTGTTCTGCGGGTGATAGGGGTTCTCTGCGGCCGTGCAGGTGGACAGCGGCTCCTCCGTTCCTTCTTCTTCCTCGGGGTCTATGTCCTCGTCGTCATAGGTGCCTTCATCGCCCCAGGCAGAGGGGGCGCGGTCTTCTTCCTGTGGCAGGGGGCGGACGGGCGGACGGGCGGGCGCGGCAGTGCTCCAGCCTGTGGTGGAGGCGGCGGGCGCCTTTGGCGCTTCTTCCTGCACGGTGATGCTGCGCAGGTAGTCCAATGTGTGCTCCTCTTCCCCCGTCGGGGCGGGCGCGGCAGTCTCCTTGCCGGCCTCGCGGGTGGGGGCCTCCTCCTTTACGGTGGCCGGGCGCGAAACGCATACCGGGCGGATACGCTCGGTCATGATGCGCAGGTCCGCATCCTCCTCCGGTTCTTCGTTTTCATCCCATCCCATCAGGGAAACCGGGGCGTGGTCGCGTGGCGGCTCCGGCGTGGCGGAAGGCGGGGCGAACAGGTCGTCATCTTCTGTCGTGACCGGGGAAAAACCGGTGGGGTCCTGTTCGTCGTACAGGCGCCGCCCGTTGCCCTCGGTCGCCAGGTCCTGGCGTTGCAGGGTCAGCATACCGTCCTCCAGATCGTTGAACAGCATGCGGCGCCGCTCATGGCGGCGGGCGTCCGGCGCGGGATCGCCGGTGGCCGCTGTGGCGGGGGTACCCGGGGCTTCTGCATCTGCTTCACGGGTAGGGGCTCCCTGCGGGGCAGGGGCCGCCGCGGTCTGGTGCGGTCCTTCTTCCCATGTGACGTCTTCTTCCAGCAGGGCGCGGGCATCCGCCAGCAGGGCAGTGCCCCCTGCCGCCGGGGCACGCAGGCGCCGCCCCGTTGCGGGTGGGAGCGGGGTGGCCGCTTCCTCTGCGGGGGCAGGAGAGGGGGTCCCCCGCTTCTTTTGGCGCGTAGCATGCGCGGCATCCTCGGCTTCTGCCGCCAGGGGGTCTGCCCGGCGCTGTGCGGCCCTTACCCGCGCTTCACGGAAGCGGAGGCGGGTGCGCAGATACAGGACCCTGATCGGGGTACTGCACCACAATACGCCGAAAAAGAGGAGGGCAAGGGAGAACAGGAGCCACAGCCCTACTTCTCCGATCCCGTTGTAGAGCACGTATCCCAGGGCATAGCCCACGGCACCGCCGCCGATGGGCGTCTGCCCGGCGAGAAAGGCCTCCCACCCTGCGTAAGTCCCGGAGGAAAAACCAGCCATGCTGTACACCGCCGCGACTGCCGCTGAGAGCAGGAGCACCGGGAGAAAGGCCAGCGCCTTGGGCGCCAGCGTCCGGCGCTGGATGTCCCCGCGCCAGGTCACCGCATGCAGGAGCATAAAGAGCGGGATGAGGTAGGCCATGTAGGAAAAGCACCCCAGCAGGGCATAGGCGATGCCATCGCCGATCACACCGGCGCTCTCCCGCAACAGCAGGCTCAGCGCGATAAAGACGGCGAGCACGGCCAGGATGACGGCCAAGACGCTGTGCAGGCGCAGATTGGGGTTATAGAACCGCGGGTTCTCCCGGCGGTAGCGTGCCCGTTCCCGCCGGGCGGCCGCCTTTTCCTGCCGCTCCACGGCCTTTTCCTTGCGCTGTGCTTCTTTTTCCTTGCGTTGCGCTTCCCGCAGGCGGCGCAGGCGCGCTTCTTCTTCCAGTTGGTGCATCTGTTCTTCCGTGCGGGCGGTACGGTCGCTCATGCGTGCCTGGCGTTCGCTCTGCTTGCGTTTCTCCTGGGACTCTATGGCCTGTTTACGGGCCTGCTCTGCGCGGGAACGCGCTTCTTCCGCGTCCTGCCGGGCAGAGGATAACTTTTTTTCTTTGCGCGCATCCTTCAGTGTGCGGCGGTCGACCTGTTCTTCTTGCTGTACTTCCTTTTTTCTACCAAAAAGTCCCATGTGCTCCTCCTGTTCTGCATGGTATAGGCGTGTGCCTTGTGTATCGTGTACCGGTCATCGGTGGATAGAAACGTCTTAATAGGGTATAATTATAATCATACCAAATATGCAAAAAAAATACAAGTATTTTTTGCAAAAAAATGTGCTTTTTCCACCCGCCGGGACAGCGTGTGCCGCGCGGGGGAGAACAGGAGGGCAGGATGGGGCACTTTGGCACGCGGGACGGGTGGCGCGTGGCATTCCTTGCCGCGGCGTCCTTTTTTGCCGGCGGGGTGAACGGCCTGTTGGGGACGGGCGGCGGGATGATCCTGCTCTTTGCCCTGGGGCTATGCCTGCCGCCCAAACGGCAGAAGGAGGGATTCATGCTCAGCTCCTGTGGGGTCTTTGTTTTCTCGGCGATCTCCGCAGGGTATTACCAGTGTGCCCAGGCCTTCCCCGCGGATGATCTGCCGCGCTTTGCCCTCCCGGCGGCCTGTGGCGGCCTGCTGGGCGCCTGGCTGCTACGGAAGGCCCCCACCGTCTGGTTGCGGCGCCTCTTTGCCCTCCTGCTCCTGTATTCCGGGGTACGCATGCTGGGGGTGTTACCATGGTGATCGATCTGCTGGTCGGGGCGGTGGTAGGGATCCTGTGCGGGCTGGGGGTCGGTAGTGGCGGCTGGCTGATCCTGTATCTGACAGAAAAGAGCGGGATGACGCAATTGGCCGCGCAGGGGCTGAACCTGGCCATCTTCGTCTTTGCCCTGGGGGCGGCCATCCTCGTGCACCTGCATGGGCGCACGCTGTCCCCCGCGCTCCTTTTGCTGGTGGTCGTACCCGGGGCGGCCGGGGCGCTCTGCGGCAGTCTGCTCTCTGCCTGCGTGCCGGCCCAGTGGCTGCGCCGATCACTGGGGGGATGGATGCTGATCATGGGCGGTACGGTGCTGTGGCAGTCCCGCCCCCACGCCGGGGCAAAAAAGCAAAAAGAGCGACCCGTGTGTCGTGAAAAGCGCCCGCCCTCCTGAGGAAAAAGCGGCGGGCACCGCCTTTTTTCCGCGACAGAGAAGTTTTCCCTACAGGAACTTGACAAAGACGGGGAAAAGAGGTAT
>CAYXDB010000013.1:0-20584 GCA_964463735.1 uncultured Ruminococcus sp.
ACCGGCGACCTGCTGATTACGAATCAGCTGCTCTACCGACTGAGCCACACCAGCACGTTATTAATTATACCATAAAAAATCGTTTTGTCAAGAGGGAATTTGCTATTTTATGAATTTGTGTAATGTACGCGTGATCCGGCAGTTGATGGAAGAGGCCGGGATAACCTTCCGGCATGAGTATGGCCAGAATTTTTTGATCGATCCTACGGTGCCGGAGCGCATAGCCGAGGCCTGCGCGGAAAAGGAAGATGTCCTTGTAGTAGAGATAGGCCCCGGCATCGGGTGCCTGACGCAGGAACTGTGCGCACGGTATGCCCGCGTGCTGGCGATAGAGATCGATGCCGGCCTCATCCCGGTGCTGGATAAGACACTGGCCGCGTATTCCAATGTCCGTGTGGTCTGCGGCGATGTGATGAAACTGGATCTGCCGTCCCTGATCGCAGAAGAGGCCAGTGGGCGCGATGTCGTCGTGTGCGCCAATCTGCCCTATTACATCACTACCCCCATCCTGATGTGCCTGCTGGAATGCGGCGTGCCTTTCCGTAGGATCACGGTCATGGTGCAGGCCGAGGTGGCGGCGCGATTGGTCGCCACACCGGGGAAGGGGGACTATGGTGCGATCACGGCCGTTTTGCGGTATTATGGGGAACCGTGCCGCCTCTTCACGGTGCCGGCCGGCGCCTTTTTGCCCGCCCCGCGGGTCAATTCTGCCGTGGTGTCCATCTCCCTGTATCGGGAGAAGCCCTGTCGACCGCAGGATGAGCGCCTGTTCTTTTCCGTGATCCGGGCCGCCTTCGGCATGCGGCGCAAGACGCTCTCTAACGCCCTGGGGGCCCTGGGCGGCTTCAGCCGGGCGCAGATAATGGAGGCCATCACGCAGGCCGGTATCGACCCCGGCATCCGCGGGGAGCGCCTGGCAGTAGAGGATTTTTGCCGCCTCTCCGACCGCTTTGCCGCATTGCGCGATGCCGCAGGCACAGCGGATACGGCAGAATAAAAAGATAGACCGCAGGGGCGGGCATCTGTACGATGCCCGCCCCTGCGGTCGCATAGCGCCGGTCAGGTACGGTCAGCCTTGGGGGCGCCGTGGGCGCGCAGATCGGATACGATCCGGTCGGCGATCAGGCGCTCTCCGCCGGTGTGCTCCTGTACAAAGCGACTGCATTGCTCCTGGTAGGGGCGCAGTTTCTCCGGCTGATCGATGCAGGCCTGTATCCAGTCGGCGGCGGTATCCGCGTCATCGATATACTCTCCCACATGCCAGGTGTCGATATACAGGGATTTTGTGATCTGCTCGATCGGGCTGGCATAGAAATTGGCCAGTATCGGGGTGCCCATGTATACGCTGTCTAAGATCGCGTTGGGCCCCGCCTTCGTCACGAACAGGTCGGCCGCGCCATACAACTCGTGCGCATCGGGTTGGAAGCGATAGACGCGCATGTCGATGTGCTTCTGCTCCTGTGCCAGGGCGCTCAGCGTGTCGTATACCTTCTCATTCTTGCCGGCGATCACCAGCAGGGTAAAGGTGCGATCCAGTTGCAACAGGCGCGTGGCAAACGTCTCCAGATGCCCCTCTGCATAGGCGCCCGCCGCGATCACGACGGTAAAATTGTCTTGCGGCAGATCGTATTTCTGGCGCAGAGCGGCCTTGTCACGCACGGCGTTCTGCACCTTGGTGCGCAGGACGAAGCGGGACAGGAGGGTGCGGTCAGGGCGGAACCCGCGCTTCATGGCGTTCTGATAGGCGTAGGGGCAGTTCACCGCCATGAGGTCGGCGCGCCGGTCCCACCAGGCGTGCACATTCGGGTCCGGGTCATAGACGCCGACCAGATAATCGGCCCCGTGCCGCTTTGCCTCCAGCGCACAGTGCAGGGGGGTAAAATGGGTGTGAAAGACCATGTCTGGGTCATGCGCCTGCATGGTGGCAATAAGTTTTTTTCGCACCCGGCGAAAGGCCGTCGCATAGGACAGGCGCAGGGAGACCTGCGGCGGCAGGATCCGTTGCAGGAAAAACAACCAGTACATGTGGATGGGATGGCGGTTGCTCCGCTTGACTTCCTTGACCAGATAGGTCTCATGCTTTTTCAGGATGGGGTCATCGTCTTCTTCAAAAATATAAGAGCGTTCGACCTCCACCTCGTCCGGGTAGTAGGTCTCCAGCGCATTGGCGATCGCTTCCGCGGAGACGATGTGCCCCATGCCCGCCTCTACGTATGTGATCATTACCTTGTATTTTCCCATGGTGTGTTCCTCCGGTCAGACACGCCCCCCGTACTTGGCCGGGCGGTGTGTGAGAATATGGAAAAGCTCTCGGGCATCGGGCATACGGCAGTAGGCCCGTGTCAAGAGGTGCGGGTGCCCCGCACGGTAAAAAAGTCTGGATCCGGCATTCATCGCCTCTATTATAGCACAAAATGCACCATAAGTCAACCCCACCCCGGTGCGCACGCGGTAACAGACCGCACCGCTCTGTATCGGTCGCTCGCACCCTGCCCCTGCGGCGGGATCGCGCAACGGTCAAAGGCCCGCGGGAACCACCGCACTTGCCTGGTGGTTCCCGCGCATGAAAAAGAGCAAGGTCGTTTCCGACCTTGCTCTTTTTGTGCTCTTGGATACGGATATCACGCGTGGCGCCAGCGGAGCACCACGCCCGGCTCCGAGGTATCGTCTTTTGCCTGGTGTGCAGTGCCGATCTGCTGGATACAGGCGCCGGGGATGCAGACCTGCCCCGCTCGCACGGTGACATCTGCGGTGATGTCCCAGGCAGTGTTGCCCGCCAGATCCTGCATCAGATACTGCCCAGTGGATGTGTAGCCGCCCGCCAGTGTCAGGGCGGCATACTCGCCGAAGATGGCCACCGTGTCCGCCCCGCCGGTATGGCATGTGACGTGACAGCGGGGGATGCGGTAGGTGCGCCCCAGCGTGCGCCCCAGCGCGGCGATGGCATAGGCGCCGTTCGGATGGCGGGAGGCCAGCAGGAAGGGGACGGCGCCCGTTTCATCGGGCGCTACCTTTGGCAGGGGGCATCCCCGGGCGATACGGGCAGGGGCGGAGATGGAGAGGGTGTTATCCTGCATGTCCCGGAAGAATGGATGCCCAAGCCACCATTCCTCCAATTCTTCTTCCCGGTGCAGGAATTGCCACGTGTCGGTCAGCGTGGCCGTATCGATGTACACCGGGACCTGCGCCGCGCCAAAGGCCGGGGCGATACGGTGCCAGCGCACGGCGCGCGTCACCTCCTGCATCTTGGTCTTCAGGGCGCGGTGCACCGCAGGGAAGGACATGTCTGCCCGCCCATTGGGGAGCGCCCCGCGGAAGGGGTGCCGCATGATGCCCATCGCAAAGCCGCCAGCGGCCGCTATGTAGGCTTCATCTTCACAGTTGATCAGACCTTCATACCCCGCCGCCACAGTGGCCGCTGGCAGCAGTTCCTGCAATTTTCGCATGGTCAGGGGGAGGGAGAAGATCGCCGGTACATCATAGGTGCGGTATACGTCCGCGTGCGTGAGCGCCTGCGGCACGACCGCGTGTTCCACCGTCAGGGAAGGGGCCAGTTCCCGCGCCATGTCGGTCAGGCGGCGGCGAAAGGCCGGGTCGGCGCTGTGCGCCCCCCAGTCCACCTTCCAGTAGGCAAAGCCGGCGGCCTCTGCCTCGCGCAGGCGCTGTGCCCAATACGCCTCGCTGTTCTGCGCCGGGAAAAGAGGGGACTCCTGGGCGCATACCCAGCCGCCCAGCCCTTTCCATCCCCGCGCCGTCACGCGCGCACACAGGCGGCGCAGTGCCGCGGTGTGGTCGGCCGCCCCGGCGTACGCCTGCGGGAATTTTCCCGCATCCAGGCGCAGGGAACCAAAATAGGCGCCATCCCCTCCCTGTGGCACATCCCAACTGTCATCCATGACGAATAGTAAGTCCCCGCGTGCCTCCGGGTAAAGATCTGCCCAGCCGTAGGGCGCCTGCGGGGCAAAGAGGGCCGTCTCCCCCAGGATCGCACGCTGCCCTTCCGGCTTGCCGTCGCTTGTCGCATATAACTGCGTCTGCCAGGTACAGTAATAGTCGGGGGAGGGGTTCTGGCAGGCGGGCAGGAGGTCGATGTCCGTCCGTTTCATCGCCCGTCTCCTTAGGTGACCGTGATCTCACGGACGTATCCGGCAAAACTGCCGTGGGTGGTATATTGCATCAGGCGGTCGTTTAACCGGTCTTCAAAATTCCGGTGGGTGTGCCCGGCTATGATCGCGCAGATCAGCGGCTCGTTCTTGATATAGTGGATCATGGAAAGGGTCACATCGTCTGGTTGTTGCGTCCAGCGCCGTTCCTCCGGATAGGTGGCCAGCAATTCCTCCGGGGCACCGCACAGATAGGCACATTCGTGGTTCTCTGCGATGATCGCTTGTGCCTGCTCCGGCGTGTACAGGGGCACATGCATCGCCAGCAGAATCGGATAGCCGCGTGCCACCTCAGCGCGGAGCATGTCGAGCTGCCCCTGCCGGAAACGATAATAGGAGTTGTCCAGCGTGATGATGTTCAGCCCCTGATACAGGCGGGCAGAGAAATACAGATTGTTGCCGATGTAGGGGGCGATCTGCGGCATCCTCCCCCATTTATAGGCCGTATCCTCCCGCGCCTGCCCCAGAAAGTGGCAAAAGTCGTGATTGCCGGCCGCATAGAAATAGTCAAGGTCTGCCAGGTGCTCCTTGAGATAGGCAAAATTCCCCGGGGAAAAGAAATCGATCAGGTCGCCCGTGTGCAAAAGAGGCATGCCCTCCTGCCGGGCATAGGCGAGTGCCGCAGTGAAGTATTCTTCACTGCACCTGGGATAGTCGGTGTCAAAGGTCTTACAGCGGTCCCAGCCGGTGGGGTCATCCCGCGTGATGTGGGAGTCGGTCACGTGGAGCAGTTTGCAGGGGTGCGGTAGTCCTGCATGGATAGATGTATGCAATATCTTTAATTCCGGTTTCATATGTGTACCTCCTTTTCTTTTATTGTAGCATGAAATGCGGCTTGACGTTATAGAGAAAACGTGCTATAATATGGACAAATGTATGATGGAGGAACGATGTGTGAAGATCGATGCACCGTTTGATGGCGGCCATCCCCGGAGTTACCGCATCGCAGGGGTCCGCGTGGGGGAAGATGTTTTTGTCCGGGAGATCGGATACAATCGTGTGCCCCCCGGGTTACAGCAGATGCTGACGCGCCAGGTCTACATCCTGCATTACATCACCGCAGGCCGCGGGGCGTTTTGCGGCACCCCTTTTCAGGCGGGGGATGCCTACCTGGTAGAGCCGGGGATGCATGAAGTGCTGGAAGGAGATCGGCAGGACCCCTATGAGACCTGTTGGGTCATGTTTGAAGGGGCGGGCGTGCCCGCCCTTTTGGAGCAGATCGCCCTGCCGCAGCAGGGACGCGTTTTTTCCTTTCCCGGCACGCAGGCGTGCGCCGCTATCCTGCAGGAGGCACTTTTCTCGATGCAGCCGCAGAACGAGTGGGAGGAGGCCTGCCTGATGCAGGCGGCCTTCTTTCGTCTCATGGCCTGCCACGGGCAGATGCGGGGGGAAGTGACAGGGGGGCAGAGCGTAGCGCAGAAGGTGGCACAGTGGATCCGGGAAAAGTATCACCAGCCGTTGCGCATCGCGCAGATCGCTCGGCAGTATCATTTCTCCCGCAATCATATCTATACACTCTTCCGGCAGGAATATGGCCTGTCGCCACAGGCGTATCTGCTGCGCGTGCGGATGGAATGGGCACAGCGCCTCCTGGCGACCGGCACGTTTTCGGTGCACGAGGTCGCATCGATGGTCGGATTCCAGGATCCGCTGTATTTTTCCCGCGTGTTTCGCCGCTATGTGGGGGTGCCGCCCAGCACCTTCCGCCATGCAGGGCCGTTGGCCCCCGCGCTCAATGGCGAAGACCCCTGACCGCACGTAACAGGGGGCACCGTTTGGCCCCGTGTACGAATACAAGAGCCCCCCGGCGTGGCTATGCCACGCCGGGGGGGCTCTTGTAAGATCGGTAGATCTTGTAGAGAGCAGAGATCAGAAACCGCGGGAACCGTTCCCGTTGCGCGACTTCTTCAAAATGCTCATGATGTCATTAAAATCCGTGTCCGAGAAGCTCGGGGCAGAGGGCTGCGGCTCTACTTTCTTCACCGGGGCCACTTCTGCGATCGGCTCTTCATCCTTGGTCTCGGTCGCGGTGGAGAGGGGAGAGGCGGCCACTTCCGCCACGGCAGGGGCGGCGCCCTTTTCCGGTGCGCTGGCAAAGCCGGTGGCAATGATGGTCACGCGCATCTCATCTTCCAGGGTCGGGTCAAAGGCCGCACCCCAGATGATATTGGCGTCCGGATGTGCCTCTTCGGTGATCATGCTGGATGCCATATCGATGTCCTCCAGCCCGATATCGGGGGAGGCGGTGATGCTGACCAGAATGCCCGTGGCACCGGCAATAGAAGTCTCCAACAGCGGGGAGGAGATAGCGGCTTTAGCGGCAATGACAGCCTTGTCCGCACCGGTCGCAGAGCCCACGCCCATGTGTGCGTAGCCTGCATCCTTCATAACGGCCGTCACATCGGCGAAGTCCAGGTTGACAAATCCCGGTACGTTGATCAACTCGGAGACGCTCTGCACGCCGCGGCGCAATACATCATCGGCGATCTCAAAGGCGTTGGCCAGCGTGATGCGGGTATCGGATACCTGCTTCAGGCGCTCGTTCGGGATGATGATCAGGGAATCTACATACTCTTTCAGGGCGTCGATGCCCAGCTCGGCCTGCACCATGCGCTTCTTGCCCTCAAAGGCGAAAGGCTTGGTCACGATGCCGATCGTCAAAATGCCCATCTCATGGGCGACCTTGGCTACGACAGGCGCGGCGCCGGTACCGGTGCCACCGCCCATACCGGTGGTCACAAAGACCATGTCCGCACCCTCCAGGTGCTCACGGATCACATCGATGCTCTCTTCGGCCGACCGCTTGCCGACCTCCGGGTTGGAACCGGCCCCGTGGCCGTGCGTGGTCTTTTCTCCAATGACCAGACGGGTGCTGGCGCTGGAGGAGCGCAGTGCCTGTGCATCGGTATTCACCGCGATGAATTCGACCCCGCGGATGTTGGTAGCGATCATGCGATTTACCGCATTGTTGCCGCCGCCGCCCACGCCGATCACCTTGATGTTGATGCCACTGCCAAACAGATCGTCTTCGGTTTGTCCAATTTCAATGTTCATATGTATCTTCCTCACTTCCGCCGCTCACCCCGGGTACCGCCCCCGTATGAAAGCACAGTTTAGTTTTCTAATTTATACTATAACATACTCGTTCTGTATTTGCAAGCGTGTTCACGATTTTTTTACATTTTCAGGACACACGGGTGCTTGTCGCCGATTATTTATTCCAATAATTTCCTGAATTGTTGCCAGATGCGCTTTTCCGCGTCCGATACGGCAAAGCGGCGGATCGCCATCTCCATGCCATGCCGCTCGACCGGGTCGTAGAGCAACCGTTGCAGTGCGTCGGTCAGCCCCCCGCCGGGGAGGGCAGATTCCTCGCAGAGCAGGGCCGCGCCCGCCTGGGCTAAGGCAAGGGCATTCTTGTATTGATGCTGCCCTGCCACGTGCGGGGAAGGGATCAGGATGGCGCATTTTCCCTGCGCGGCCAGTTCTGAGAGCGTCATGGCACCGGCACGGCTGATAATCACGTCAGAGGCCTGCATATACAGCGGCATGTCATCGATATAGGCCAGGGCATGCATCCGCTCTCCCAGCGCTTGAAAGGTCGGCAGGGCTGCCTCTGCGTGGGCGCGCCCCGTGGCATGCACCCAGGTGACGGTGGGCATCGTGGCCAGCACGCGTCCCGCCGTTCGCCGCACCGCTGTGTTGATCGGCCCCGCCCCCAGGGAACCACCAAAGGAGAGCACCAGGGTCTCTTCCTCTAGCAATCCCAGTTTCCGCCGCGCTTCGGCGCGTGAGAGCGTGTAGAACCCCTCCCGCAGGGGGTTGCCTGTCCAGCAGGCCGGGGCGTGCCCCCGTGGCAACTGTGCCTCCGCTTCCGAAAAGCCGAGCCAGAGGCTGTTCACGCGGCGGCATAAGTGCCGGACGGTCATGCCGGGCACCGCATTGGATTCATGCAGGGCGCAGGGGATACCGGCGCGGCACGCCGCCCGGAGCAGTGGCCAGCAGACGTAGCCCCCCGTACCGATCACCGCATCCGGCGCCCATTGCCGTAGCAGTGCCTGCGCCCGCCGCGGGGAGGACCAGGCCAGAAACAGGGCGGCGAGGTTGGAGGGGGAGAGCGAGCGGCGCAATCCGCGCACGTCGATCGGAAAATACGGGTAGCCCGCCTCCTGCACGAGGCGGCGCTCCATCCCGTCCGGCGTACCCACAAAACCGATCTCGGCCCCTGGCCGGTTGCGGCGAATGATAGCGGCGATGGCCAGCGCCGGATGGATATGCCCGGCGGTCCCCCCGCCGCTGAGAAGAATGCGCAGGGACATGGAAAAAGCCTCCTTTGCTCATTAGGGCCCCGCCCCCGCCGTGCGGGATAAGGACAGCAGGATCCCCATTTCGGCAAACAGCATGACAAGGGATGAACCGCCGTAACTGAAGAAGGGGAGCGATATGCCCGTATTGGGGATGGAATTGGTCACTACCGCAATGTTCAGGAGCACCTGTAAGACCACCTTGGTCGTGATGCCGAACATGACCAGCCCGCAAAAAGGGGCCGGATGGCGCAGGGCCAGTTTGTAGGCGCGCAAAGCAAACAGGAAAAAGAGCATCAGCACCGCCAGGGCGCCCAAAAACCCCAGTTCCTCGCAGGTGATGGTGAAGATAAAGTCGTTTTGCGGCTCCGATACATAACTGTATTTGAGGCGGCTGTTCCCCAACCCCAGCCCAAATAACCCGCCGGAGCCAATGGCCATCATGCCCTGCAGGGTCTGCCACCCGCCGTCCAAAGGGTAGGCCGCCGGATCCTGCCAGATCAATATCCGCCGCTTGGTATAATCGGTGAACAGGGCCAGTGCCGCCACCCCCGCCCCGCCAAGCGCACCAAAGAGCAAGAGCGGGCGTGACCGGCTTCCCCCCACCAGCATCATACAGACCCCCAGCGCCCCCAGAATGATGAGGCAGGAGAGGTGCTTTTCCAGCGCCACCGCGCCACAGACCAGTGCGATATAGCAGAGGGGCACCAGAGTACCGGTGCAGAAGGAGGGCCAATGCCGGCGCGTGTCCAGCACTACTTCGCGATGGGTGGCAAAATGCCGCCCCAAGAGAAGTACCAGGGTCGTTTTCGCCAGCTCCGATGGTTGAAAGGTGACCGGCCCCAGCGCGATCCAGCGCTTGGCCCCACCGCCGCTCTCCCCGATCAGGAGCACCAGTATAAGACACAGCAGGGTGATGCCGTAGGCGGCGGGCGCGTAGCGCGCGTAATACGAGGGCGGGATGCGGGAACACAGGTACATGGCGATGCCCCCCAACAGCAACCAGAGCAATTGCCGCTTGATATAGTAGCCGCTGTCGCCGTACCGTGTAAGGGCATTGGCATAACTGGCACTGGCGATCATGACCGTGCCGCAGAGGGCCAGGAGCAGGATGCAGACCAGCAGGCGATGGTCCAGGGGCAGACGGCGGCCCTTTTGGGGCGGGTCCTTGGGAGGAGATATGGTGCTTTCGCGCGGATGCGCCTCTTGTGTGCGATAGGCCATGGCAGTCTCCTTATATGAGCAGATAGGCAAGGCAACAGGCAAGGAGCGTCATGGCCGAGAACAGCCATACGATGCGATCCTCGCTCCAGCCGCACCGCTCAAAATGGTGATGGAGCGGGGCCATCAGGAACAGCCGCCGCCGTGTACGCTTGAAATGCCATACCTGCAAAATGACGGATGCCCCTTCCAGCAGATAAACAGCACCGCACAAAAGGATGCTGTACGGCCGCTCCAGCAGAAAAGCCACGCCCGCCGCCCCGGCCCCCAGAAAGAGCGAGCCCGTGTCCCCCATAAAGATGCGGGCGGGATGCCGGTTGAATAGCAGAAAGGCGGCACTCGCCCCCAGGAGCAGGGCGCCAAGCCAGGCGGCCGCCGTCTGCTCCTGCAATACGGCCAGCGCCGTGAAAAAGGTCAGGATCACGGTGGCCACAGCCGCGGCCAGACCGTCTATACCATCGGTCAGGTTGGCACAGTTGGTCACCCCCACCAAAAGGAGCAGGAAAACAAAATAGCGGAAAGGGCCCAGGTCCAGCGCGATACCAAACAGCACAGGGGTGCTGTCGGTGCCGCCCCATAATCGCAGCAGTGCGAGATATGCGGCGGCGCAGACCGTTTGCAGGATCAGCTTCTGCGTGGGGGTCAGCCCCTCGTTCCGCGCGTGCCGGAATTTCGTCAGGTCATCCAGGATGCCGATGGCGCCGTTGGCGATCGCAAAGAGCAGGGTGATCCAGAAGGGATATAGTTGCTGGCCTGGGGTCACATCGCCATGCAGCCAGCAGAGCATGGCGCCCCCCAGCAGGCAAAGCGGCAGGAAGGCGATGCCCCCCATGGTGGGCGTCCCCTCCTTGGGGGCGTGCCAGGCGGGGCCGATCTGCAAGATGCGTTGCCCCATCTTTTTCTTCCGCAGATACGGGATCAGCCAGAGCAGGGAAAGAACGCAGAAAACGAAGGTAAAGGTCAGCGCCAGGCCGGCCTGACGTGCCAGTGTCATCATACGGGCGGCTCCTTTCGCGGGCAGAGCAGGGGGGCAAGCGCCTGCGGGATGCGCTCCGCCGCGAGCTGGCGGGACGCCTTGACCAGCAGGATGTCCCCCGGGCGTAACAGGCGCGCCAGCGCCGCGGCGCTCTTTTCCGGCGCGGTGGGGTCTGGATTGTGATGGATGGCCTTATCTGGCATGCCCGCCGCGCGGGCACCGGTCGCATAGTTTTCGGCGATCGCGCCAAATGTGAAGAGCAAAGAAAGCCCCTTGCTGGCAAAATAGCGCCCCACCTCCTCGTGCAGGGGGCGTGCCGCTTCTCCCAGCTCCAGCATGTCGCCCAGCAGGGCGACCGGGCGCCCCCCGCGTTCGGCACTCAGCAGAAACAGGCTGTCTGCCGCCGCATGCATGGACTCAGGCGATGCGTTATAACAGTCCTCCAGCACGGTGATGCCACCTGTGTCATATAACCGCTGTCGCATGGGCGGGGGCTGTATGGTGGAGAGTGCCGCCCCGATGGCGGAGAGGGGGATGTCCAGTGCCAGCCCGATCAGCGCGGCATAGGTCGCGCAGGCGGCCAGATGGGCGCCCGTGCCGGGGACCGACAGCGAATGGTGCACACCGTGCATCGCATGCAAAAGAAAGGCAGTGCGCCCCCCGCGGATCTTTATGTCGGTATAGCCGCACGCCCCGGGCGCATCTTCTGTGACCGGCAGGGGCAGGACATCGGTGTGCGGGGGCGGCTCCAGTTGCGCCTGGTGCGCCGGATACAGATACAGGGCGCCGGGCATGCATCCCAGCAGGATCTCCCGCTTGGCATGCGCCACCGCCGTGCGGCTCCCCAAGTGCCCGATGTGGGCCGCCCCCGCGTTGGTCACGGCGGCGATGGCAGGGCGTATCAGTTCTGAGAGGCGGGCGATCTCCCCGGCGTGGTTCATTCCCAGCTCTGCCACCAGTACCTCGGTATGGCGCGGCATAGTCAGGAGAGCCAGGGATACCCCCAGCAGATTGTTGTGGTTGTCCGGGGTGCGGTGCACGCGATACCTGGTGGAAAGGACCGCGGCAGTATATTCCTTTGTCGTGGTCTTTCCCACACTGCCGGTGATGGCGACCACGGTGGGAGATATGTGTAAAAGGGCCCGTTGTCCCAGGGCGGCCAGTGCCTCCTCCGGTTCCGTGACCGGCATCGCCTGTGGCGGGAGGGCCAGCGCCCTGCGGCACAGCAATAGCGCCGCGCCGCGTGCCAGTGCCTTTGCCAGATGATGGTTCCCGTCATCCTGCGTGCCGGAAAGTGCCACGAACAGATCGCCCGGCTGTACCTCGCGGGAGTCGGTACAGAGGAAGGTGATCTGCTGTTCCGGGAAAGGGCAAGGGCAGCCAACGGCCTCGCCCAGTTCCTTTCCGGTCAGGGGTAGTTCAAGATGGATCCGCATAGTGCTCCTTTGTTTCTCTGCGATGCGCCAGTGCCTTTTGGACGATCGCTCGTTCATCAAACGGGTGTGTCTGCCCGTTGCGCAGTTCATAGGTCTCATGCCCCTTGCCTACCAGCAGGAGGATGTCGTTCTTTTGCGCCTGTTGTACGGCATAGGTGATGGCGGCACGCCGGTCCACGATCACGCGGCGGCGCTCCTTGTGGCGCATGCCGGATACTATGTCCCGTATGATGCTGGTGGGGTTTTCGGTACGGCTGTTGTCGGAGGTGACGATGACCAGATCGGCATATTCCTCGGCCACGCGCCCCATCAGGGGGCGCTTGCTCTTGTCGCGGTCGCCCCCACAGCCAAAGAGCAATACGATCCGCTCGCCCCCCTGGCGGAAGGTGCGTACCGTGGTCAGCAGACTGCGCAGGGCGGCTTCGGTGTGTGCATAGTCGATAAAGACATGGAAGTCTGCCAGGGCCGGATCCAGCACGACCCGCTCCAGGCGCCCGGGCACTCCGCGCATATGCTGGAGGGCATGGCGTGCCGTCACCGGCTCCACCCCCAGTTGCAGGGCGCAGGTGAGGGCCAGTAGGGAATTGTAGACGGTGAATACGCCGGGGATGGGCAGGGAGAGGGCCATGCGCAGGGTGGGGGAATGGTAAACGTATCCGATCCCCCGCGCCCCATAGCGTGCGATCTCCTCCGCGTTATATTGCTCGTGATACACCGCACCACAGCGCAGGATCCGACAGCGGGCGCCGCGCACCAGTGCCTCGGCATACTCGCTGTCAAAGTTTATGATACCATAGTCACACATCGAAAAAAGTCGTGCCTTGGCGGCCAGATAATTTTCCATCGTGCCGTGCAGATCCAGGTGCTCTGGCGACAGGTTGGTAAAGATGCCGCAGGCAAAATGCAGGGGCACCAGTTTGTCAAGTGCCAGGGCGTGGGAGGATGCCTCCATCACCACGTGTGTGATGCCATCCTGCCGCATGCGTGCCAGCATGGGGTAGAGGATATCCGGGTCCGGCGTGGTCATGGTGCGGCGCCCGTCGCTCTCTTCCGGCGGCAGGGCATAGGACGTTTCCCCCGCCTGGCAGGTGACCGTCCCGATCAGGGCGCAGGCGATCCCCGCTTCACGCAGGATGGTGTAGAGCATGGTGGCAGTAGAGGTCTTGCCGTTGGTCCCGGTCACGGCGATCAGTGTCATATCCCGTGCCGGATGGCCGCAGTAGCGGTCATAGAGCAGGGCATACATCCGGCGCGCCTGCGGGACGATAAACAGCGGCAGACCGGGCGGCGCCTTGTAGACCGCGCCTTCTTCTACGATGGCGGCGGCCGCCCCGCCCCGCGCCACAGCCGCCAGCATGGCATGCGTGTCATAATGCATGCCCCGCAGGCACAGGAACAGACAGCCGGGTGTAAGAGACGGCAGATGGACGCAGATGCCCTGCACCTCGATCTGCGCCGGGTCGTAGGAGGAAACGTATTCCCCTTCACATAATAGGGAAGATAGCGTCATATTTATTCACCTCTGTATCAGATTTTGGCATGTGTTACAGATCCTCCTCATCTGCCTCCAGATAGCGGAAGGTCACTGTGATGGCCGTCCCCGGCGGGACATATTCCCCCGCCGCGTGGGAGACCGCCACGACTACGGCGCCGGGGGCAAGGTGGTAGTTCGTTGCCCCCAGGATGCGGACGTTCAGCCCGGCATTGGTCAGGGCTATATTGGCATCCGATGCGCCCATACCGAGCACCGCCGGCACAGCTACCGTGCTCCGGGGCGCACCCCCCGTATACAGGATCACCTTGCCGTCTGCCCGGCGGATCGTGGTGCCCCCCTCCGGCACCTGCGCCGTGATGGTCTCACCGGTACCGTCATCCCCATACACGGGCGTCAGCCCGGCCGCCCGGATGCGCGTGGCCGCCTCCGTGCGGGAAAGGCCGATATAACTCTCCACATTCACACGGCCGTCTTGCAGTTCCTCTTCGGTGTATGAGGGGGCGTTCCCCAGATAGGGCAGGATGTTTTCCAGCAGGTCAGAGACATACGGGGCGGCAGTCGTACTGCCGTATTTGATGGCACAGCTCGGTTCATCCACCATCAGGATCACGGCGATCTGCGGGTCGTCTGCCGGGGCATAGGCCACGCAGGAACCCACGCGGCCGCCGTTCAGTTTTTCGCTCGTCCCCGTTTTTGCCGCCACGCGATAGCCGTATACGTAGGCATTCTTCGCGCCGCCCCCGCCGCTTACCCCCGCCTCCAATATCTCGCTGACGGTGCGGCAGGTCTCTTCACTTACGATGCGCGTCGCCTCTTTCCCTTCATAGCAGAGCACCGTGTTCCCCTGCGCATCGGTGATCTTCTCCATCACGTGCGGCGTGACCGACATGCCGCCGTTGGCCACCGCGGCGATCGCCGTGATCTGCTGGATCATGGAAACATTGAACCGCTGGCCGAAGGCGGCGGTCGCCAATTCGACCTCGTGGATGTTCTCTCTGCGGTGAAAGATGCTGTTCGTCTCGCCCGGCAGGTCGATCCCGGTCTTGGCAAGATAGCCAAACTGTTCCACATAGCGGTAGAAGACGTCCCGCCCCATCCGGGCGGCCACCTGCATAAAGACCGGGTTGCAGGATTGTTGCAGACCGTGGGAGAAATCTAAGGACCCATGCCCGGTGCGCTTGTGGCAATGGATCACGACCCCACCGACCGTATAGGCGCCCGTGCATAAGAATGGGTCGCTTGGGCGCACCACCCCGGTCTGCAATGCCATGGCAGAGGTAATGATCTTGAAGGTGGAGCCGGGCTCATAGGTCTCGGTGATCGTCTTGTTGCTCCACATGGTGTACAGCAACTCATTTTTCTTTTCCTTGTACTCCGCGCTCCCCTCCGTATATTGTGCCAGCAGGGCAAGGGAGGCTTCGTCTAACTGGTAAGGGGCGTTCAGATCGTAGGAAGGGAGGGTGGCCATGGCCAGGATGGCGCCGGTGTGCACATCCATCACGATCCCGCCGACGCGGTTCTGCGCCCCGCCATCGGCTGCGGCATTGCCAAGTACCCGTTCCAGTTGCGTCTGTATGTACAGATCCAGTGTGCTCACCAGATCGTTGCCGGGGGTGGCGGGGGTGTAACTGGTATAGCCGAGGGGGAGGTCTTTCCCCGTGGCATCTTTGGCGGTCACGTACTGTCCGTCCGTCCCGGTCAGTTGCTCTTCATAATACAGTTCCAGGCCGAACAGCCCCTGCCCGTCTCCCCCGGTAAAACCAATGACCTGCGCCGCAAGGGAATGATAGGGATAATAGCGACTAAGGGAGGCCTCGGCATGGATCAGGGAAGTGTACCCCTTTTCCAGCGCAAAGCGGAGTACCGCCTCGGTGGTGGCATGGTCGGCGGTGCGGCACAGCGTTTCATCCATCCGCCAGGCACGCCCGGCGCGTGTATAGATCGTTTCGTAGTCCAGTGGGAGCAGGGCAGACAGCCCGCGGGCGATCTCCTCGTCCACCGGTTGCCCGGTCCGGCGCTTTGCCGCCTGTATATCTACCGGGGAAAGATAGATGCGCCACACGGTGCGATCCTCTGCCAGCAGGTTGCCCTGCCGGTCGTAGATATGGCCACGCGCCGCCCGCAGGGAAGAGCCGACGGTGATCTGATCCAGCACGCGGGCCTGATACGCGTCATACCCCAGCACCTGCATGCGGAACAGGGTGCCAAGCAGCCAGGCCGCCACCGTAAAGAATACCAGCAGCAGGCACAGGGCGCGTTTGCGAAAAACGGTGGCAAGTTCCTTTTTCACATGAGCCTCCGGCAAATAAAAAATAGCGACAGCCAGTGGCTATCGCTATAATATACGCGGCGGGAAAGGAAAAGATGTTAGTTCTCGGAAAATGCGCGGGTCAGATTTTCCCAGTATTGCGCTGTTTCAGCGGCAGCATCGCCCGCCGGTGCGGCGGCGCGGTCAGACGGGCCGCTGGCAGGGAGGACGGAATACCCGGCCTCGTGGATCAGCAGGGTATTGGTCGCACGCAGGTCGGACAGCTCGTGGTTCAGGCGCGAGATGTGGGAACCGAAGAACAGCAGGGCCAGTAACAGCCCGGCACAGAGCAGGATGATGGCGATGACCCCGCCGGAAAGGTGCGTGCGCTGGGGCTTTTGGGCCCAGTCCTTGTCCTGCGGCAGATGGTTGCCCTGGAGCAGATGCTTCTCCGCTTGTACCGCACCGGCCGATGCATGCGGGCGCACAGGGGAAACGGGGGTGCCGTAGGGGCTGTAACCCTCGCGGATGGCCTCCTGTACCTTTTCTTCTCCGATGGTACGGTCGCCCGCACGGGCAAAACGGCGGCGCAGTTTTATATACAGCGGGTTGATCTCGCAGGAGGTGCCCTTGATGGCGATCGTCTGTGTCATGATAGTTTCCTTTCTGTTTTATCGGATCATAGTTTTTTCAGCGACACGCAGTTTCGCACTGCGGGAACGCGGATTCATGCTCAATTCATTGGCCGAGGGGAGGATCGGGCGGCGTGTGAGGACCGTTACCGTAGGCCGCTTGCCACATACGCAAACAGGGAAGTCGCGCGGGCATTCGCACCCTGCTGAGAGATGCGCCATACGTTGCTTGACGATGCGATCCTCCAGTGAGTGGAATGAGATCAGCGCCAGTCTCCCACCGGGGCACAGCCGTTGCGCCGCGGCATCGATCATGGGGGCGATGGCGTCCAGTTCTCCGTTTACCTCTATGCGGATCGCCTGAAAGGTGCGTTTCGCCGGGTGGGGGCCGTTTTCGCGTGCCGCCCGCGGGATGGCCGCGCGGATGATATCTACCAGCGCACCCGTCGTCTCGATCGGGGCGGACTGCCGTGCATGCACGATCCCGGCGGCGATCCGACCGGCAAAGCGTTCCTCTCCGTACGTGTAGATCAGTTCCTTCAGGCGCTCTTCGGTATACGTGTTGACCACCGTGTGCGCGTCCAGGGGTGCCGTGGTGTCCATGCGCATATCCAGCGGGGCATCCTGCTGGTAGGAAAAACCGCGCCCCGGGTTGTCAAATTGGTAAGAAGAACAGCCAAGGTCGGCCAGTACACCGCCCAGGTCTTGCACGTGCAGGGTGTCCAGCACATCACCCAGCCGGTCAAAATTGCTGTGTACGAATGTCACCCGGTCTGCAAAAGGGGAAAGGCGTTGCCGCGCGGCGGCCAGTGCCTCTTCGTCCCGGTCCAGACAGATCAGGCGCCCGCCCTGCGTCAGGCGAGAAGCGATGGCGTAAGAGTGCCCCCCGCCGCCGGTCGTGCAGTCCACATAGGTCATGTCGGGGCGTATGGAGAGGGCATCGATACATTCCTGTAATAAGACAGATACGTGTGAGAAGGGAACTGCCTGTTCCATCGGGGCCTCCTTACAGCCCCAGCTGGAGCATCTGCGCCTTCAGGGCATTCGGGTCAAGCGACTTCTGCTTTGCTTCATACAGTTCGTCCGACCAGATCTGCAGATAGGTACCGACCCCCACGACCACCGTGTTCTTGCGGATCTCCGCATATTGCATCAATTCGTTGGTCAGTACGATGCGCCCCTGGGAATCCGGGGTGGCGATCACCGTCTGGGAGTAGATGAACTGCTTGATGTCACCGACCACAGAGTCCGGTTGGGCATTCAACTTGTCCGTCAGTTTTTCCCATTCTTCCTCGGTATAGATGGCCAGGCATTTGTCCATCTTACGTGTAATGTAAAAGGACGCGCCCAGCTTCTTGCGGTATATGGCAGGGATGGATAAGCGATTTTTGGCGTCCAGCACCGGACGATATTCCCCAACGAATAACATAGGCGCGCCTCCTTTCTTGCCATGCAGAAGAGGCAAAATGACTCTTTGCAGGGACGACTTTTGCATTTTTAGGGAGAGCAAGGGATTTCATCCCACTTTTCCCCACTGAGGCTATTATAACCGGTCGAAAAGAAAAAATCAATAGTTTTTGAAAAAAATTTCAAAAAGACGGGAAAAAACTTTTTGTAAAAGGCACAAAAATCAGTTTTCCTTTGCATTTTCCCCTAATGTGTGATATAATACAGACAAGACACCTTCCTTGCCGCCCTCCACCATGGAAATGGCGCAGGGCAGAGCAAAGAACACAGCGGAAAGGGCAGAGGCATGGCGTTGCTGGATAGAATATTTGGCGGCAAAAAAGGGAAAGAACGTGCCGCACGGGAAAAACGGGCGGCTGAACTGCATGGCATGGCCATCCGCTATGTCACAGAGCGGCAGGGCGACGTGGATGAGATCGTGGGGCGCGGCGGGTGCCTCTCCGTCCGGAACGGGGAGTTCCTGCTCCTGACGTCCGGCGATATCCTGATGCGTTGCCGGGTCGAGGATCTTCAGGCCTCGTACCTGATGTCCGGGGACGGGGTCGTGCTGACCACCCCGGACGAAAAGGCACCGGGGGGCACACGCACCCTGATCGCCCATTTTGTATATTACAGGAAGTGAGAACATGAGCAAGACCTATCGTATCAACCGTGTCCTGCGCCTGCTGGGGCGTGCCCACCGCCCGTATACGGTGGCATTGATCCTGGCCGGTGGGACGGGCACCCGGATGAAAAGCACCGGCGTGACCAAGCAATTGATGCCCCTGCGTGGCATCCCCGTCCTAGTGCATACCGCGCGTGCCTTTGATGCCTGCCCGTATATCGATGAGATCGTGGTGGTGGCCCGGCCGGAAGAACAGGAAAAGATCACGGAAATGATGGCTCGGTACGGGATACGCAAGTTCCAAAAGACCGTGGTGGGTGGGCCCACCCGCCAGGCCTCTGCCCTGTGCGGATTTGAGGCGGTGGACAGCGCCCGCCTGGGCTATGTCGCCATCCACGATGCGGCGCGTTGCCTGATCACGCCGGATCAGATCTCGGATGTGGTGGCCGCCGCTTATGCCAACCGCGCCGCCGCCGCCGCTTCCCCCGTCCATGATACGGTCAAGTGCTGTGACCACAATGGCTATGTTACCCAGACGTTAGATCGGTCCGCGCTGTGGTTCGCCGCCACACCGCAGGTCTTTGAGGCGGATCTGTACCGTGCCGCCGCCTATACGGCACGCGAGGCGCATTTTTCCGCGACCGATGATATGATGCTGTGTGAGCGCATCGGCCAGACCGTCAAACTGGTCGATTGCGGGGATGAGAATTTCAAGTTGACTACGCGCACCGACCTGATACGGGCGGAATTGCTGTTGCGGGAAAGGGAGAGACAGGAATGAGGATCGGACATGGGTATGATGTGCACCGGCTGGTGGAAGGCCGCCCCCTGATCCTGGGCGGGGTAGAGATCCCTTGGGAGAAGGGCCTGCTTGGCCATTCGGATGCGGATGTGCTGTTGCATGCGGCGATGGATGCCATATTGGGCGCCCTGGCCATGGGCGATATTGGGCGCTGGTTCCCGGATACCGATGCCGCCTATGCCGGTGCCTCCAGCATGGATCTTGCCCAGCAGGTGGCCGGCATGATGCACCGCGCTGGCTATGCGCTTGGCAATCTGGATGTGACGGTGATCGCCCAGCGCCCGCGCCTCTCCCCCTATATAGAGGCCATGCGCGCCAACTTGGCAGATGCCCTGCAGTGCACGCCCGGGCAGGTCAATATCAAGGCCACGACGGAAGAAGGATTGGGCTTCTCCGGCCGCGGGGAGGGCATCGCCGCCCATGCCGTGTGCCTGCTGTGCCGGGATGGGCAGGCACAGCCCCTGCGCCAGTCCCTTTGACCGTGTGGCTCCCTTGTGCCCAAAAAGAGAGCGCGGCGCCGCATGCGGCCACCGCGCCCCACAGACAGTATGTTCCCCCTGCGCCCTCGTGCGATACGTCCTGCCTTTTACTGTCCTGTCGCACAGGGAACATACGGGTCGTTGCCCCTTTAATAAGATATGCGGCAGGGCGGTAATGGCGCGGCACTTTTTCGCCTCCCGCCATGGCCGTGCGTTGCTTTTTGCGTCCCGGGGCCCCTCAGCGCCCGGATCTTCAAAGAAAAGGAAGGATAAAATGCTATGATCAAAATTTCGCCTTCGGTACTCGCCTGTGATTTTTCCCGGTTGGAGGAGGAGGTCAATGCCGTTGCCGCCGCCGGGGCCGATTACATCCACCTGGATGTCATGGACGGTGTGTTCGTGCCCAATATCAGTTTCGGCTTTCCCGTCATCGCCTCCTTGCGCAAAAAAACCACCATCCCCTTTGATGTCCACCTGATGATTACACAGCCGGAGCGGTACATAGAGCGGTTCGCCGCCGCCGGGGCCGACATCATCACCATCCACCTGGAAAGTTGCCAATGCGTGGGTGAAACGCTGGAAAAGATCCGCGCCTGCGGGTGCCGTGCGGCCGTCTGCGTGGACCCCGAGACCCCGATCGAGCAGACCTACCCCTACCTGGCGCAGTGCCAGATGGTGCTGGTCATGACGGTAAAAGCCGGCTATGGTGGCCAGCCCCTTATTCCGTACACGCTGGATAAGGTGCGCGCCCTGCGCG
>CAYXDB010000014.1:0-20520 GCA_964463735.1 uncultured Ruminococcus sp.
TTCGTGGGTTTTGGTGCGGATAGCCAGTTAACCAGCATTGGAAATTATGCGTTCTACGATTGCACGAGCTTGACGGGCATCACGATCCCAGACAGTGTGACGAGCATTGGTGATGGTGCGTTCTTCAGTTGCGAGAACTTGGGGTTCGTGGATTTTGGTGCGGATAGCCAGTTAACCAGCATTGGAAATCTTGCGTTCTACGGTTGCACGAGCCTGATGAGCATCACGATCCCGGACAGCGTGACGAGCATTGGTGATGGTGCGTTCTCCCGCGGCATGTGGCTAGTCTTCGGCGGCACGAAAGCGCAATGGCGGGCACTTGGCCTTTTTCTCCCTGAGGGTTGCACTGTTTATTGCAGAGATGGTGCAATAGGTACAATAAGGGATGATGACCCATTTCTTGGGACATGGTAGTAAGCAGAGCAGGTAGTGATACCATCCGCTCTGCCGCGAAAGAGCGACCGGATCTTAATAGCAATACAAAAAAAAGGCCCCCGCATGCCGTAGGCATACGGGGGCCTTTACGGTAGACGGGCGCTCCTGCGACAGTTGATAAAACGACACACCACGCCAAATGTCACCCGTTTTGCAACAATGGTTGACGCAGGATCAACCGGCGCGCTGGATCGTGAAGGTGAAGGAGCACCATTGCCCCTCTGCGCTGTCGGCCCAGATGCGTTCACCATTGGCATTCAGGATCGTGCGGGTGATATACAGCCCCAATCCGACCCCCACTTTGTCCAGCCCGCGGCTCTTGTCGCTCTTATAAAAACGGTCAAAGATATAGGGCAGGTCCTCGGCCGGTACGCCGGCGCCTTCGTTGTAGATGCACACATGGTACTTGCCGCGCTCTCCGGGGTGGATGGATACGTGCAACACTCCGCCTTCCCGCGAGAATTTGATGGCATTGTCGCAGATGTTGTAGATGATCTGGTGTATGGCATCGCGGTCGGCATATACCGGCATGCGGTCGCTCTCGCAGTCGAATTCCACCTGCAGCTTTTTTTCTTCGATCTTTGCTTCAAAAGAGATCAGGATCAGGCGCGCGACCTCGCAGATGTCAAAATCGGTGGGGATGAATTTGCGCACCCCGGCCTCCATGCGGGAGATATCCAGCAATTGGGATACCAACCGGGAGAGGCGGTGGATCTCATCCGATACGATGCGCAGATAGTGCTCCTGCCGCTCGGGTGGGATCGCCCCGTCTAAGATCCCGTCCACGAACCCGGCGATCGTGGTCATGGGCGTGCGCAGGTCGTGCGATACATTGGCAAGGAAGGTGGAACGCAGATTTTCCGATTGCGAAAGCGACTCTGCCATCTGGTTGAAGGTGACGGCAAATTCGGCCACCTCATCGTTTCCCACCACGTGGATGCGCGTGTCAAAATTCCCGCGTGAGAATTCCCGCGCCGCCTGGCTCATGTCCTTTAAGGGGGATAGGAGCCGCTCGGTGATGAAGTACACGGCCACCATCATGGCCAGCGTGATCCAGAGGTTGGAGAGCAGGATGCTCTTGTTCAACACATTGGACAGGGCATCCTCGTTGACATTGGAGGAACAGGCAAACACCGCACCGATGAGTGCCTCGTCCGCCTCATCGTGGATGGGGCACCCCGCCACCATGTGGATGCTGTCCGTCACGCCGTCCAGCGTGCCGGTCTCCAAATATATGCCGTCGTTCTGCAACGCCGTCATGCAAAAGGCAGGGAAGGCGGTCGCATCCTGGCGGATGCCCGCGGTACGGTTATAAACAGCCAGAATGCGGCCATCTGCATCGGTCACCAGAAAGGAGATGTCCTGCGCATAGGGGGATATGGCCGTCAGGATCCGTTGCAGTTTCTCGTTTTCTATCTCGGCAAAACTGGGCAGAGAGGCTTCGGGACTGGTGCGATAGGCACTCTCGATCAGGGCAGAGGAGATCTGCGCGATCAGCGTCACGTCATTTTCCCGCGCGTCGGAAGCGTAGTCATAGATCGAATTGGAAACGATGGAGGACAGGATGAAAAAACTGATCAGGATGATGATGGCAAAGGCGGTGATGTATTTGGCAAATGCGCTTTTTAGCATAAAGGCTCCTTTCTGTCAATGGCAAAAGCCGGATGGCAGGTCCATTATACTCTATTTTTTGGTACCTGTCAAACACAAGTTGTAAAAAAACGGTAGCCCGGCATAAAAATCGCGCACTCCACTTGACGAAAAGGGAAAAATGTGCTAGTATAGGTGGTGCGAAATATCTGTGCAAAACAGTATGAGAGTATGAGAAGGTATAAGAAATGAGTGAAACGGTTGTAACCAGATTTGCCCCCAGCCCGACAGGCTATATGCACATAGGGAACCTGCGCACAGCGCTGTATTCCTATCTGATCGCCAAGCATGATGGCGGGCGCTTTATTCTGCGGATCGAGGATACGGATCGCGAGCGCCTGGTGGAGGGCGCCACAGATGTGATCCTGAAGACCCTGGCCATGACCGGCCTGCAATATGATGAAGGCCCGGTCGTCGGCGGTGCGCATGGCCCGTATGTACAGAGCGAGCGCAAGGATATCTATATGCAATACGCCCGCCAATTGGTGGAGGCGGGGCATGCCTATTATTGCTTCTGCACCAAAGAGCGGCTGGAGCAATTGCATGAGGAAGACGCCACTGGCGGGTATGACCGCCACTGCCGCGATCTGGCGCCGGAAGTGGTGGCACAGAAACTGGCAAGCGGTGTGCCCTTCGTCATCCGCCAGAAGATGCCGCTGGAAGGGAAGACCACCTACACAGACGCCGTGTTTGGCGAGATCACTACGGATAATGCCGAGCTGCAGGACCAGATCTTGATGAAGGCGGATGGCTACCCCACGTATAATTTTGCCCACGTGGTAGATGACCATCTCATGGGCGTCACACATGTGGTGCGGGGCAGTGAATACCTGACATCGACCCCGAAATACGCCCTGCTGTACGATGCCTTTGGCTGGGAGCGCCCGGTGTATGTACACCTGCCCCTGCTGATGGGCAAAAATGCGGACGGCACCGTCTCCAAACTCTCCAAGCGGCACGGCGCTGTCAGTTTTCAGGCGCTGGTCGAGGACGGCTATCTGCCGCAGGCCATCGTAAACTACATCGCCCTGCTTGGCTGGTGCCCTAAGGGAGAGGCGGCAGAGACCGAGTTCTTTGACCTGCGCGGGTTGGAGGAGACTTTTGCTATCTCCGGCATCAACAAGTCACCCGCAGTCTTTGATTATGATAAGCTCCTGTGGTTCAACGGGGAATATATCAAGAAGCTCTCCTTTGAAGAATTTTCTGCCATGGCAGACCCCTATCTCTCTCCCTTGCCGCCGTGTGTCGATCGCACCGCCGTCCTGCGCCTTTTGCAGGGGCGTATCGGCAAATTGAGTGAGGTAGAGGAAAAGAGCGCCTTCTTCCGCGCCCTGCCGGACTATGATCTGGATCTGTTCGTCAATAAAAAGAATAAGGTCACGCAGGAGACGGCCGCCTCCGTCCTCGGGCAGGCCCTGCCCGCGCTCTCTGCGCAAAAGACATGGAACAATGACGCGCTGTATGCCGCATTGCTGGAACTTTCCACCTCTGCCGGATACAAGAGCGGTGCTGTGATGTGGTGCCTGCGGATCGCCGTTTCCGGCATGGCCGTCACGCCCGGTGGCGCGACGGAGATCATGGCCGCTCTGGGCAAAGAGGAGAGCCTGCGCCGCATCCGCGCGGCAGTCGATCGCCTGGCCTGATAACGTTATTCGCATCCCCCAGAAGGGCCTGCCCACACGGGCAGGCCCTTCTTTTATCCCCGCTTCCTACCCCTTTGCAAGGCACAGGGAGGTTCTTGTGGGGCGCCCGTCACCCTTCGTCATAGTGTAGAAAATTTCGACCAAAAATTGTGCAACTTGCACAACGCCACGCGCCGCCCGAAAATAGGATGCGAAAACGCAATCCTTCCGGAATGGTAAATCAGTTTTACTCGCATGGCAAAAACAGGCGAAAAACAGAAAAAACAACCCATACGTGTGTTGATTTTTAGTAAACCAAATTTACATACAGGCATTTGCAATTGTAAACAAACCATTTCCGGCCGCGAGGAGCGCCCTGTTCCTCCCGCGGGGGCCTGTGCGCGGCCTTCCACTGCGCGCCTTTTGGGCGGGGGAATGCCGGGGCGGCGCGGGAATTGTCCCTTGACATTTTGGGGCACTTGTGATAATATATACATATCATTGAGTAGCTTTGGGCGTTTTTTGCCCATTTACCGGATGCGGCGGCTGGCGTAGCCCGCCACCGCAGGAAGGTGCCGCCCCTCCCCGTGTGGGGCGTCCGCTATTTTCACCCCCCGGGCGTTGCCCCGGAAAAACAAGGAGGATTTACCCATGAAGAGAACGAGGCTCACCCGCGCAATGGCCTTCTGTCTGGCGGCACTGTTACTGCTCGGCACGTTCGGCATCTCCGCTTCGGCGGATGTGGCGACCGGCTCGTCCGGCATGACCGGTCAGGCCCTGAAGGAATTGCTGAATGCTGATTCGTACACGAAGTACGACAGCAAATATCCGTCCAATCCCGGGACGGGAGAGGTCACCGTGGATGCGGCCGATCTTGCCTATTATTCGGATGGCGAGACCGTGTATTTCTATGACCGCTCTACGCAGGCCTTCTATACGGTCGCAAGCGACGGAGGGCGCACGTATGTAGACGCCAGCGCCGTGGCTGCTAAGATCGATACATACGGGGGCAAGCAGGGCCTGTATTCGCCCTCGTCCGGCACGCTCTCCTGGGAGATCACCGTGCCCACCACCGGGCGCTACGCCATAGAGATCGAGTACTACCCGCTGGGCGAGACGGTCTCTTCCATCGAGCGCATGTTCTACATCGATGGCAAAGTGCCTTTCTCTCAGGCGCGCTACCTGACGTTCTCTAAGATCTGGGCCTATGATTATCCCACCGATGATGCCGGGAATGCCACCTTCAAAGAGGATGTGAACGGCAACCAGCTGCGCCCTGGCGCTACGCTGGCTTCTGAATGGACCACACGGGCCTTCCAGGATCCGGACGGCTTCTATCAGCGGAACTTCGAGTTCTATTTCACGGAGGGTACGCACACCATCTCGCTGGAGTCTTCCCGCGAGGCGATGGCCATCAAGTCCATCCGCATCTTCCCGAATGATAAGGTCCCCACCTATGCTGAAACGCTGGAGACCTATCGGGCAAACGGCTGGAAGCCCGCCGGGAGCGACGCCGCCCTGAAGATAGAAGGGGAGAAGCCCTATCGTGTGTCGGATACCTCGGTGTATGCCTCCAGCGATCGTTCTTCTGCTATCAACTCTCCCACATCCGCTTCCGCCCAGTTGTTGAACGTCATGGGTGCCAGTGGCTATAACACCGTAGGGCAGTGGGCCAGCTACCAGTTCACCCCCACCAAGACCGGCCTGTACACCATCTCCATGCGGTGCAAGCAGGATCAGCTGGCCGGTATGTATACTTCCCGCGCTGTCAAGCTGGCGGGCGGTATCTACGGGGACACGCTGGATGTGCCGTTTGCCGAGGCGTACAACGCACGCTTCGATTATGACAAGTCCTGGCAGATCGCCACGCTGGGCGACGGCACCAATGTCTTCCAGTTCTATTTTGAAGAGGGCGTGACCTACACGCTGTCGCTGGAAGTCAGCCTGGGTTCGCTTGCCGGCGTGATCGAGCAGGTGGAAAGCTCCCTGGACGTGATCAACGCCTGCTACCTGGAGATCCTGAAACTCACCGGGACAGAGCCGGATGAATACCGTGACTACAACTTCAGCCGCGTCATGCCTACGACCATCATCAACCTGGGCAAGGAATACCGCAACCTGACCGCCGTGTCGGAAGAGTTGACGGCGCTGGCAGGCTCTAGGGGTTCGCACGTGGCCACGCTGGACCGCGTAGCATTGCTCCTGCGCACCATGTGCCGCGATGAAAGCAAGATCGCTGAAAACCTGGAGAACCTCAAGTCCTACATCGGTACCCTGGGTACCTGGTTGAATACCTCTAAGCAGCAGTCCCTGACGCTTGATTACCTGGTCGTCCAGGGCACCTCCACGGCGGCCGATCCCTACGCTGCTTCCGTGGATGTGGCACTGGGGGATGACTACAAGGCAAATGCCTCCTTCTTTGAAACGGCCGGCTTTGAGATCTCTTCCTTCTTTAATAGTTTCCTGATCGATTACAACTCCATGGGTGTTACCGATGCCGTGGAGACCAATACCAGCGTAGAGGTCTGGCTGGCTACCGACCGTGACCAGGCCAGCATCTGGCGTAACCTGGTTGACTCCACCTTCACCTCGACCGATGCCGGTGCCGGCATCGCCGTAGACCTGAAATTGGTGGCGGGCGGTTCCTTGCTCCCGTCTGTCCTTGCAAAGCAGGGGCCGGATGTCTACATGGGCCTGGGGAGCGGCGATGTGATCAACTATGCGATCCGTAGTGCCGTCCTGCCGGTGACCGAGTATGTAGACGCCGTACAGGCAGATGGCACCACCTACCGCGATACGACCCTGAATGTGGACTTTAACGAAGCGACCCTGGTCCCGATCAGTATGTACGACCAGCTCTATGGTCTGCCGAATGCCGTGTCCTTCTCCATGATGTTCTACCGTAAGGACGTCCTGGCCAACCTGGATCTGGATGTTCCGCGCACCTGGGATGACCTGCTGACCTGCGTGCCGGTGCTCCAGGCTTCCAACATGCAGATCGGTCTGTCGCGCGATTACAACCTCTTCCTCTATCAGAGCGAGGGCGGTGACCGCTGGTACTATGACGGTACCAATTATGAAGGCACGAAGTATGCCGACCTGATGAGCGATCCTACCTTTGCTACCTATTTTGATTACATGGGTATCGCCTATGGGGAAGACGTGGCACTGGAAGCGTTCAAGTATATGTGCCGCTTCTACACCGATTACAGTTTCCCCGTTTCCTACGATGCGGCAAACCGCTTCCGTACCGGTGAGATGCCGATCGTCATCGCCGATGCCGTCTCCATGTATAACCAGTTGACGGTCTTCGCGACGGAGATCCGCGGCCTGTGGATGTTTACGAACGTGCCTGGCACGCCGGACTCCGATGGCAATATCAACAATTGCGCCGTTGCCGGTGTCAGCGCCGTCGTCATGATGAACGGCGTGGAGGATGAAGCCGCCTCCTGGCAGTATATGAAGTGGATGGTCAGCCCGGACGTGCAGTCTGAGTGTGGCAACAACATGGTCTTTCTGATCGGTCCTTCCGCTAAGTATAATACCGCCAATATGAACGCACTCTTCAAGATGTCCTGGACGAGTGAAGAATTGACGAACCTGGTCTCTCAGTTCAACAACCTCGCCACCATTCCGAACTATCCCGGCGCCTACATCATCGACCGGTACCTGAACTTCGCATTCCTGAATGCGTATAACGACGGTGCCGATCCGGTAGACCAGTTGCAGGGCTACATCAAGACCATCGATAAAGAAATTTCCAGAAAGCGTGAGGAATTTGATCTCCCGACACTGGAGGATGGCAAAACGATCGATGATTCGATCACGGCTTATCTTGCTTATCTGCAGGGCCTGGAGGATGATGCACTGCGGGAACTTGGCTTCTCGGACTATGTCATCAACTATGTCCGCAGTCACACCTGATGCACAGCCAAATCTATGTAAGGAGAAAAACGAATGTCACAGAATGAGACGGTCAAACGCCCTGTTTCCCGTAGCGAAATGACCAAGTTCCAGTGGACGTGGAAGGAGATCAAACGGAATAAAGTGGCCTATTTCATGGTCGCTCCGTTCATGCTGCTCTTCTTCGTGTTCACCGTGTTGCCCGTCATTTTTTCCATCTTCCTGAGCTTTACTGAGTTCAACATGCTGGAAATGCCGAAACTGGTCGGCATGGACAACTACATCCGTCTGTTCTTGGACGATGAGATATTCATCCTCGCCTGCAAGAACACGCTCATCTTCGCGGCCATCACCGGCCCCGTGTCTTACCTGCTTTCCTTCTTGATCGCGTGGTTCATCAATGAACTGCCCCCCAAGATCCGTGCAGTCGTCACCCTGATCTTCTACGCGCCTTCCATCTCCGGTGGTGTGTACCTGGTCTGGACCATCCTCTTCTCCTCAGACTCCTACGGTTGGGTCAACGGTACCCTGATGGATCTCGGTATCATCGATACGCCGATCTTGTGGTTCCAGGATGAAGATTACATCATGCCGCTGTGCTGCGTGGTCGCCCTGTGGACCTCCCTTGGTACCTCGTTCCTTGCTTTCATCGCCGGTCTGCAAACGATCGATAAGAGCCTGTTTGAGGCCGCCGCGGTGGACGGAATCCGTAACCGCTGGCAGGAACTGTGGTATGTGACGCTTCCGACCATGAAGCCGCAGTTGATGTTCGGTGCCGTGCTGGCCATCACCCAGTCCTTCGGTTTCGGCGGCATCGTAACGGCCCTGTGCGGTTTCCCCTCCGTCAACTATTGTGCGCATACGATCATGCACCATTTGGACGACTATGGGGGACAGCGTTTTGAGGTCGGTTATGCATCCACCATCGCCGTGGTCCTGTTCGTCATCATGATCGGCAGTAACATGATCATTAAGAAAGCGCTTGCAAAGGTGGGACAGTGATATGGCAAAAAGATTAAGAACAAGAAATCATAAAGTCGTCCTGAACCGTTCTGCGGGCGGTGATGCGGGCATCACTTTCTTCCTCGTGATCATGGGGGCGTTCATGTTCCTCCCCATGCTGTACGTGATCCTGCAGTCGCTGAAGCCGCTGGACGAATTGTGGATGTTCCCGCCGCGCTTCTACGTTATCAGCCCGACGCTGGAGAACTTCTCGGACCTGCTGTCCTTGATGAACACCTCCTGGGTGCCGCTCTCCCGCTACGTGTTCAACACGGTGCTCATCACCGCCGCCGGCACGTTCGGCAACCTGATCCTGGCCTCCATGGCCGCCTATGCACTCGCAAAACTGAAGTTCCCGGGCAGGGGATGGATGTTCGAGTTGATCGTCATGTCCCTGATGTTCCATAGTACCGTCAACCAGGTGACCCACTTCATCATCCTGAGTACCCTGGGCTGGATCGATACATACCTGGCTATCATCGTCCCCTCCCTGGCTACCACCATGGGTCTGTACTTGATGAAGCAGTTTATGGAGTCGTCCGTGTCGGACGCCGTGCTGGAAAGTGCGCGTCTGGATGGCGCCAGCGAGTTCCGCACGTTCCTGACGATCGCCATGCCGATGGTCAAGCCCGCTTGGCTCACCCTGATCATCGAGTCCTTCCGCGGTCTGTGGAATACCGGTGCTTCCGTGTATATCCAGTCTGAGCAGCTCAAAACATTCAACTATGCGATCCAGCAGGTCGTCAACGGTGGTGTGGCTCGTGCCGGTGCCGGTGCCGCCGCTACGGTCATTACGATGATCGTACCGATCGTGGTGTTCGTCATTACCCAGAGTAGTATCATCGAGACCATGGGCTCCAGTGGTATGAAAGATTGATAAAGGAGAGAACTTGCATGAAAAAGAATAAATTGTTTGCGGGTCTGCTCCTGTTCCTGGCACTGGCCTCATTGCTCTCTGCCATGCCCGTCATGGCTGCAGAACCGTATCAGACCTACACCTACTCCGCAGATGGATTTGCCCTGTTGTCTCCCGCCGCCTATTCCCCCTATAAACAGGTAGATTCCTCTACCATGGGGCTGACCGAGGCCGGGGAATATACCATGGATAACGTAAAGGACCTGTTCGTAGACAGTGCCAATAAGGTATACGTGGTAGACCGCCCGAAAGACTATACCAACGGCCGCGTCGTCGTCCTGGATGCCAATTACAATCTGGATTTCGTCATTGACGAATTCGTCAACGACCAGGGCGTGCAGGACTGCTTCAACGAGGCAGGTGGCGTCTTCGTCAACGATACCTATATCTATGTGTGTGACACAAAGAATGAACGTATCGTGATGTTCGACCGGGAAGGGGAGTTCGTCAAGATCATTCCCAAGCCGCAGTCCGCCCTGTTCGGAGAAAACGCCGTCTATTGGCCTAAGGCCATGGCGGTCGACCAGTACGGTCGTATCTTCGTGGTATCCGATACCACTGGTGAAGGTATCATCGTCATGGATGATAACGGTACCTTCAACGGGTTCATCGGTGCCCAGGCCGTTAACTACGACCTCTTCTCCATCATCTGGCGCCGCTTCCAGACCGAGGAACAGCGCAAAAGATCGGTCAACTACGTTCCGACCCCGTACCTCAATATCGCCATCGATAGCGAAGGATTTATCTACGCCATCGCCCAGATCGACAGTGAGTCCAGCCAGATCGCCGCGATCGAGAGCAAGAGCGCTTCCTACTCGCCGGTCAAGAAACTGAACTCTGCTGGTAGTGAGATCTTGAAGCGTAATGGCTTCTTTGACCCCAGTGGTGAGGTAGATATCCTGACCTCCTCTAAAGGGACAGACGCCCCGACAGGTGCTTCCACCATCGTGGATGTGGGCATCGGGCCGGAGGGCACCTGGTCCATCGCCGACCAGAAACGGCAAAAGGTCTTCACCTACGATGCCAACGGCAACCTGCTTTTCGCCTTCGGTGATAAGGGAAACCAGTTGGGTAACCTGACCAAACTGACGGCTGTGGTCTACCAGGGGGATTACCTCTTGTTGCTGGACGATGCCGCCGTGGACAGTTTTACCGTGTATGAACGTACCGAGTACGGCGACCTCCTGATCGAGGCACTGGCCTGCGAGAACAATCGTGAATATGCCCGCGCCATCGAGTGCTGGAAGTCGGTGCTCCAACGTAACAACAACTTTGATACCGCTTATATCGGTATCGGTAAGGCACTGTACCGGGAATCCAAGTATGAAGAATCCATGGAATATCTCAAGGCCGCCTATGAGACGGAGTATTATTCCAAGGCATATGCCGAGACCCGGAAACAGTGGATCGCCAGTTACTTCATCTGGATCCCGATCGTATTGATCGTGATCTGCGTGGCATGGAGCTACTTTATGAAGTATGCGAAGCGCGTCAATTATGCCACCGCGCATTCCCGCGCACCGCGTACGTATAAACAGGAACTGCTCTATTCCTTCCATTTGATGTATCACCCCTTTGATGGCTTCTGGGATCTGAAACATGAGAAACGGGGGTCGATGCGTGCCGCATTGACGATCCTGGCGATCGCGATCCTGGCATTCTTCTACCAGTCGGTCGGTACCGGCTACCTGCTGAACCCGCGGGAGACCTATTCCACCATCTTTGCCCAGATGCTGACGGTGGTCGTGCCGCTCTTGCTGTGGGCCGTCTCCAACTGGTGTCTGACCACTCTGTTCGATGGGGAAGGCAGTTTGAAGGATATCACCATCGCCTGCTGCTACTCGCTCTCCCCTCTGCCTGTGTTGCTCATCGTCTCTACCATCTGCTCTAACGTGGTCACGAGCGAAGAGTCGCAGATCGTTTCTCTGCTGGTCGTGCTGGGGTATATCTGGGTCGGCTTCCTGCTCTTCTTTGGCATGATGGTCACCCACGACTATTCTTTGTACAAGTCGATCTTGACTACGCTGGGCACGATCGTGGCCATGATGGTCATCATGTTCGTGGCACTTCTGTTTACCAGCCTGCTGGGTAAGATCCTCTCCTTCGTGACGTCGATCTACACCGAGCTGAGTTACCGCGTCTAAATAAGTATAGGAGAAAAGCAATGAAAAAAAGAATAATGTCCGCGATGCTTGCATTGCTGATGGCGCTGAGTTCTGTTGGCGTCCTCTGTACCATTCCGACGGCGGTCCTGGCTGATGAAGCCGACAGTGCGGGAGATACCACAGAGACCACCACAGCCACCGACATCGCCAAGGCGGCCCTGACGACCGTCTACACCAGTGCACAGGATAAGCTGGACAGCGATGAAAACATGAATCTGGTCGCAAAATATAAGAATTATGAGCTGTATGCCAACGCATACACCGGGGAAGTCGGCGTGAAGGATACCACGACCGGTCAGATCCTGCTCTCCAATCCTTATGATGCACCAAATGATGAAAAGGCGGGGCACAATGAGTCGACCCTGATACAGTTGATGTCTCAGATCGAGTTGTGCTATAAGAACAACGATACCGTCAATTACATGTACAGTTACAAAGAGGCCGCCGAGCGTGGCCAGATCCGCCTCAAGAGCATTCGTAACGGCGTGCGGATCGAGTATACGATGGGGCGCCAGGACGCTAACTACCTGGCCCCCGGTCGGATCACCGAGGAGCGTATGATCGAGATGATCTTCTCCAAGATCGATCCGGGCCTGGATAGTTACGATTCAGCAGATCTGGAACTTGGTCGCTATAACAATGAGGACTTGATGTTCCTGATCGGTGCCGGCGGTTATAAATTGATCAAGACCACTGCCGACTCCGCGACCCTGAACGCATATCCGATCGTTAAGACCCTGGGGAAGAATATCTACGTGCGTACAGAGAACTCTGTCGCAAAGCAGAAACGTATCGAAGAGATCATCAAGACCTATTGTAAAGATTACACCACCGAGGAAATGGAGAAGGACCACCTGGAGACCGACTATAAGGACGAAACGGCTGATCCGCCTCTGTTCAAACTCTCGCTGGAATATACGCTGAGCGATGATGGATTGCTGATCTGCCTGCCGGCAAACGGTATCCGCTTCAATTCCAGCTTGTATTCTCTGGAGTACATCAGCCCCTTGAAATACTTTGGTGCCGGGAACATGACCAATGACGGTTACCTGTTCTATCCGGACGGGAGCGGTACCATCCTGTATTACAGCGACCTGCTGGAGAAGGGGACCATCAGTACCCTGTCCGGTAAGGTGTACGGTGCCGACTATGCGTACCACGAGGTATCCGGTAAGCATCAGGAGACCATCCGCATGCCCGTGTTCGGCCTGGTCAATGAGGACGTTACCGTAGAGACAGACGAGGAGGGCAATGCCATCCTGGATGAAGAAGGGAATACGATCGTTACCGACCGTACCCGGAGCGGGTTCCTCGCCATCCTGGAAGACGGTAATGCCATGGCCAGCATCAAGGCCGACTGGGGTAATACACAGCACAATTACGCATCTGTGTATACCACCTATTATCCCCGCCCCAAGGACTCCTATGACCTGTCCAGTTCCATGTCGGTCAGCGGCAGTAACACCAAATGGACGGTCGAGGCTTCCCGGAAATATACGGGCAGTTACAAAATGCGCATCATCATGCTGCAGGATGAAAGCCAGCAGGCGACCAAGATCGCTCATGAGGAACTGTATTTTGAGGCCTCCTATGTTGGTATGGCTAAGGCCTATTCCAACTACCTGGTCAACACCACACAGACCCTGCAGCCCCTGACCGCACTGGATGTGCATGTCAATCAGATCCCGCTGTATATCGAGGCGTTCGGCACCGTGCCGGATACCGAGAAGATCCTGTCCATCCCCGTGGATGTGGACGTACCGCTAACGACCTTTGAAAACATCAAAACGATGTATAAGGAACTCTCTGAGAATGGGATCTCCAATGTCAATTTCAAATTGACCGGCTTCGCCAATGGCGGTATGTATTCCACCTACCCCAGCAAATTGAAATGGATGGACGAGGTAGGGGGCGCCGATGGTTTCTTGGATCTGGTCTCCATGGCCAAGGAATACAACTTCGGCATCTATCCGGACTTTGACTTCATGTACATCTCCAATGAAGAGATCTTTGACGGCGTGGATCTTCGTACCGCCGCCGCCAGAACGATCGATAACCGCTATTCCAGTAAGCAGGTCTATGATGCGACCTACCAGCAGTTCGTCAGTTATTTTGACATCTGCGTCACCCCGGTGATGGTAGAAGAGTATTACGCCCGCTTCTCCGGCGATTATCAGACGTACAGCCCCGTGGGGATCTCGGTCGGCACGTTGGGCAGTGACCTCAACTCGGAATTCGGTAAAAAGAATCCGACCAACCGTGAGGATGCCAAGACGATCCTTTCCGCCGTCCTTGCCAAGATCGAACAGGATTATTCTTCTGTGATGACCACCGGCGGCAATGCCTATGTGCTCCCGTATATCGAGCACCTGCTGGAGGCCGCTGTGGACAGCTCCCGCTTCTCGCAGACCAGTTGCTCCGTGCCGTTCGTTGGCATCGTGTTGCACGGGTATGTGAACTTTGCTGGGCCTGCCATCAACATGGCCGGTAACGTCAATTATCAGATCCTGAAGGCCATCGAGAATGGCGCCGGGCTCTACTTCACGCTCTCCTATGACAATACCAGCCTCCTGAAGGAGTATGAAGACCTGAGTAAGTATTATTCGGTCAACTACAAGATCTGGGCCGGCGAGTATGACGAGGCAGGAAACCTGATCCAGAAGGGCGAACTGTTTGAAGTGTATGAGCGCGTGAATGATGCGATTGGCATGCTGCAGACCGCCAAAATCGTGGATCATAAGTTCCTGATCGGTGAGCGCGTGGCAAGTGACGCAGAGAAGGAAGCCGATCGGCTGGCCTATGAGAATGCATGGACACAGGCAACGGAAGAAGCCACCGAAGCGGCCCGCAAACAGTGGTATAAAGATAACCGCGACCTGATCGATCAGGGACAGGATCCGATCCCGGATTTCACCGTCTCGCAGGAAGATATCCAGGCGAAGTTCGATCAGATGGGTCTTGCAAAGACGGAGACCACTTCTTCCGCTACGGACAGCAAATACGATTACGAACGTACCAAGTACACATTGGATGACGGCCTGATCGTGATGGTCACCTATGAAGGCGGCTATTCCTTCATCCTGAATTACAACGTGTACGCAGTCAATGTGACTCTCAACGGTGTCTCCTACACCCTGGACGCATATGACTATCAGCTTGTCAGAAACGCATAAGGAGGAAAGAGTATGAATCATCAAATAACGGATAACCAGGCTCTTGCTCCGTTGGGTAAGCAGACAGGCTGGCAGAAATTCGTCAACTTCTTTACCGGCGCCGGCTCTCTGGAAAAAAGAAAGTCGCGCGCCGGGTGGGTGTTCGTTCTGCCCTTCGTCATCGGTCTGGCATTCATCTACATCCCGGTCCTTGTCAATTCGTTGACGTACAGTTTTTGCACCATAGAGCGTAACCGTGGTGACGGTGGCGGCTTCACGCTGAACCCCGTTGGATTTGCCAACTATTCTGAGGCGCTTTTCGGGGCAGAGGGAACAGGGTTCGTCAAGACCCTGACCTCCGGTATCCAGCAGTTGATCTTTGATATCCCGGCTATCGTCATCTTCTCGCTGTTCGTTGCCGTGATCCTGAATCAGAAGATGCTGGGGCGTGCCGCTTTCCGTGCTATCTTCTTCATCCCCGTTATCCTCTCCACCGGTCTGATCGATGAGATCGACGCCAGTAACGCACTGGTCGATCACATGGGCGGCTCCGGCATCGATACCGGTTCCGGCACCAGTTCGTCCAGCCAGGTCATCGAGGCGGTGGATATAGAACAGTTGTTCTCCAGTATGAAGGTGGGGACAGAGGTCGTAGAATACGTGACCGACATGGTCAATAACATCTACAGCATCGTCAACCGGTCCGGTGTACAGATCCTGATCTTCCTGGCCGGCCTGCAATCCATCTCTCCCTCTATCTATGAGGCATGTACCATTGACGGTGCAACCTCCTGGGAGACGTTCTGGAAGATCACGTTCCCGATGATCAGCCCGATGATCCTGGTCAATGCGCTGTATACGATCATTGACTCGTTTACCAGTGCTTCCAACACCGTCATGTCGTATATCAATACGGTGTATGATTCGTCTAAGACCGTTTTGTCTACCGCCATGGCGTGGATCTATTTCGTGATCATCATGTTGATCATTGCCGCGTTCTTTGGATTGTTCTCCGCATTCGTTTTCTACCAGAAACGTGATACTTAAGGAAGGAGGGAAAAACGATGGATGCACAACACATTCCGCAGGCGCCGGTCATGCCCAAAGTCACGCATGAGACCAAGAATTCTATCCGCGTGGAGTTTGACCGTACCCCCCTGTGGCAACGCTTCAAGTCAAAGTTTTTGTCTACCTTTTTCCTTCAGAAGGTCGTCTGGTACGTCTTCCGTCTGGTACTTTTGATCGGTATCTCGTACGTGATCCTTTTCCCGTTCTTTGCAAAACTGACGGGCTCTTTCATGGCTATGGAAGACTTCGTGGACGTTACCGTGCGTATGATCCCGAAGAACTGGACCCTGGATACGTACAAGGCCATCATCCTGGAGAATAATTACCTGCAGGCGTTTATCAACACCCTGATCCTGTCTCTCTCCACGGCCCTGTTGCAGACGATGGTCTGCTGCCTGGTCGGCTACGGATTGACGAAGTTCAAATTCCGCGGCAATAAACTGATCATGGTGCTGGTGGTGCTGACGATGATCGTGCCGCACCGTACCATCCAGTTGTCCCTGTACAATCAGTTCAAGTATTTTGATATATGGGGAATACTGGGCATGATCGGCGGGGCCAAGGCCACCTTCGACCTGACCAATACCTACGCACCGCTTCTGATCCTGTCTGCCACAGGTCTGGCATTCAAGAACGGTCTGTTCATCTTCCTGATGCGCCAGTACTTTACCGGCGTGCCGGATGAATTGGAAGAGTCCGCCTACGTGGATGGCTCCGGGGTGTATCGCACCTTCCTGCAGATCATCCTGCCCATTTCCATCCCGATGATGATCACCATCTTCCTGCTGTCCTTCTCCTGGCAGTGGACGGACAATTTCTATACGGAATTGTTCTTCACCAGCAATAAGACGGTATTGATGCCTAAGATCGCGACCGTCCCCACCTCTCTGTCTATCCTGAGCCAGGGATTTGTGGGTAAGACCCTGTATGAGTCGGCGATCTACAACACATCCGCGCTGTTGATCATGGCGCCGCTGATCATCATGTACCTGTTCTGCCAGAGATACCTCATTCAGGGGATCGAGCGTTCCGGTATCGTGGGTTAAGACCAATAGAAAGTGCCCCGCAGAAAGGCTTGCCTTCCTGCGGGACATTTTTTGTGCCTAGCGCTTTTGCCCAGGTCTTTTTTGGCCGGGACGCGGTAGAACGGCAGTAGAGATAGGGTATACTGCCAGTAGACCCCCGTTCCCGGGATGGTAGAGGCGTGAGATGGCGAAGTAGGTGGCATTTTTGGCGCCGCTGTGCTATCCTGTACAGGGCAGGGAAAAGCCCTCTGCCATCACCACCCACCGAACGCGTATAGAGAAAAAGGAGCCTGTTATGAGCCGTACACCCCTATCAGAGAGAAAATTACCGCGGTACACCCGGGGAGAGGATATTGCCAATATGGTCACC
Organism: uncultured Ruminococcus sp.; assembly: GCA_964463735.1. Classification (GTDB taxonomy): domain Bacteria; phylum Bacillota; class Clostridia; order Oscillospirales; family CAG-272; genus UBA1740. The sequence goes on from CAYXDB010000014.1 coordinate 17,309, forward strand.
CACATCGTGGGGGGCGCGATCGGCGTGGTCGTGTTGGTCTTTGCCATCCTTGTGTCCGTTATGCACCAAAATGTCTGGGGTATCGTCAGTGGGAGCATTTATGGCTTCTCCATGATCGCCCTGTATGCCATCTCCAGCGTCTACCATGGCCTGCGCCCCGGCTATGGGAAAAAGGTCATGCAGGTGCTGGATCACTGCACGATCTATCTGCTGATCCTGGGGACCTATACCCCCGTCCTGCTTTCGGCTATCCGCCCGGTCTATCCGGTCACCGCCTGGGTCATATTTGGCGTGGAGATCGCGCTGGTCGCATTGGGGACGGTCTTTACCGCCATTGACCATACGCGCTATGCCAGGCTCTCCATGCTCTGCTACCTGGGGATGGGGTGGTGCATCATCCTGGCCCTCCACGCGACGGTAGAGACCGTGGGGATGCAGGGGTTCTTGTGGCTCCTGGCGGGCGGCGTTGCCTATACGCTGGGCGCAGTCATCTACGGGATCGGGAGCCGCATCCCGGCCTTCCACATCGTTTTTCATGTGTTCGTCGATATCGGTACCGTGTTGCAGGCCGTCGCTATCCTGGGCTATATCCTTTGAGAAAAATGCCCCCCTCGCCGCGCATTTTTCGCCGATCGGGCTTGCAAAATGTTTCCCACTTTGCTATAATGGTATCCAGAGATGCATAGAGCGTAGCACGGGAGGGGGAGGGCCATGCACGTATATACCTTTGATAACGAGAGCGGCGTGATCATCCAGCGTGCCCATTGTGACATCGACCATCCGGAATTGCCCCACACGCACGACTTTATCGAGCTGGTCTATACCAGTAGCGGCACCGGCACCCATTATATCAATGGGCGGCCGTATCCGGTACGGCACGGCGACCTCCTGTTTATCAATTATCATGAGGTGCACGCCATAGAGACGACCGGAAAGACGTCTTTTTACAATTTTTTGATCAAGCCGGAGTTCATGAGCGCCAATATCATCAATTCTGAGACCATTGACGGTATCTTCCTGCTCCTGTTGCCGGAGGACGTTTCCATGGCCCCGGATAGGGCCTCCTGCGTGCATTTCTCCGGGGAAGAGCGTGCCGCCGTGGATCGCCTGGCGCTGGATATGTATCATGAATACAGTGAACAGCAGACCTGCTACCAGTCGGTGTTGAACGGCTATATGCGCCTTCTGTTTGCCAAGATGTTGCGCCTGTTGCTCAACCAGCAGGAAGAGCGCCGCCCCAAATTGTTCACAGAGGATATCATGCGGTATCTGAATACTCATTTTACCGAACCGCTGACTCTTGCCGCCCTTTCCGATCAGTGCTTTTATAACCCGGCCTATCTCGGCCGCGTCTTCCGGGACGTGTATGGCGTGGGCATCAAAGAATATGTGCGCCGCCGCCGCATGGAGTACGCCGCTGATCTGCTCCGCTCAGACCCCCTGCGTTCGATCGAGGATATTGCCACCGCCGCCGGGTATACTAACCGCACCCGCTTTTATCGGGACTTCTTCGCGCAGTTCCACGTGACCCCAGCCGCTTACCGTAAAGACAGTGGGGCAGGGGAGACGGGGGAGTGAAAAGAAAAAAAGAGAAAAGAAACGATACAGCCCCATGGCCGACAGGCCATGGGGCTGTATCGTTTCGCTCAGTCGATGTCCTCGACCACCTTGTCCGGGGGCGTTTCCAATTCCCACGGATGCAGGATGCCGTGGTGGATCATTTTGAAGGCGGAGGCGTAATAATAGCCATCGCAGATGCGCTCGTCTGTCACAGCGCGGAAACCGATGAAGTGGCGCTTTTCCGGCTGCCCGTTCTCATTCATCACGACCTTAGAATACTTCTTCCCGTAGGAAAGGAATACCGGCAGATTGCCAAAGTCATATAGATGGTGATAGATGGGGCCGATCCCCAAAGAGCCCATGGAGGTAATGACCATGGTGCCATGGAAGGGAGAGACCTTGGTCAGCACACGCGGGAGCAGGCCAAAATAGTCCAACAGGCGCAGGAATTTGATCGTACCACGGAGCAGGAACCCCGGGATATAATTCAGCAATCTGGCCGTGTTGTCAAATTGGGTCTCCGTCCCGTCGCCGATCGTTGCCTCCACCGCTGTATTCCACTTTTCATAGATCTCCAGCAGGGTGTCGGTCGGTTCAAAAATGCATTTCATGGTGGTGTCGGGCGATTGCGTAGACATCTTTTTCTTGATCGTCATCACGATCTCGATGTTATTGCGGGAATAGACTTTGTTGCCGGAAACAAAACGGTTGATCCCCGGCCGTTGGGAGATACAGCGCACATACGAGGCGATGATGATGTGCAGCAGGCCGATGTTCTTGTACCCCTCCAGCCGCTTTTTGCGGAGATAGGGTTCGATCTCGGTAATATCGATCTCTTCTTCAAAATGGTTCTGCGCGTCGGAACGGATCTGCATGATGTTGTTCGCGATGCGCTGGAAAGGAGAGATAGAACGGAGGAGGCGACCATCCCGGCGGTCGCCCGGGCGCCACCTACGTTTGCGGGGGCGTGTTGCTTTTTTCTGCTCTTTGCGTTCACCAGGTTCTTCTGGCGTGGGCGATGCACATTTTTCGGCTACCGCCACAGCGGAAGACTGTTTTTCTGATTGCATGAGGACCTCACTTATATTTTTCATCTTTTTGTCGCGCCACTTCGACAGGTGGGAGGATAGGAAAGCGGAAAAATGACGCATCGCTACGGCCACGCTTCGGTGCACGCGCACCCCTTGCTAGACCGTACACAGTTATTATAGCATAAGATGACAAAAAAATCAACCCCCGGACACGGCTGAAATGGCGGAACCTCATCACTACATGGATTTTTTCGATTTTTGCAAAATTGGATTTTTTCGATTTTGGCATTTTCCTCTTGCAAAATGTGCCCCCCTGTGTTATAATAACAGGGACCGGGATGTAGCGCAGTTGGTAGCGCGCGTGGTTTGGGAGCAAGTTACCGCCCCTCTGCCTCGCAAAACGAAAAACGCCGAAAACCCTTGAAAACACTGCGTTTTTTGCGTATAATCAATCTTGATTCTGTTTTCAAAAATCGTTTTGACCACAGGTTTGACCACTTACAGAAATCAGTCTAAAAATTCATTTTTTTCACTCATCGGGGTGTAGCCCAGCTGGTAGGGCGCTGCATTTGGGATGCAGAAGCCGTCGGTTCAAATCCGGCCACTCCGACCAAAAAGGCT
>CAYXDB010000015.1:0-19368 GCA_964463735.1 uncultured Ruminococcus sp.
GAGCAATGCCATCCCCAAAAGGCTCCAGGTATACCAACTGGGGATCAGGAGGAACGGGGTGAACATCATGGCAAAGTCCCAATTGTAGATCCGGCAGACGGTGCAACAGCGATTCTTCATGAACCAGGTCTGGAAGGGACAGAAGAACAGAATGCACACCATATCGCACACCCCATAGGCCAGACTGATGAGGACGAGGACCGCCTCCCCAATGATGTGCGTGAAGTACAGGGCGGCGATGCCGCCATTGAGAAGCAACCAGGCCCCCGCGACCGAAAGCGTCCGAAAAGGGGACTGGATCTGTGGCTTTTCCACGCCGGTAGGGCGATAATTACGCCGGAACTGCTTCTGGCACCCCATGCTCTCCACCCGCGAGGGGAAGAAGCGGAAGGTCATCTCGACCGCATACACGACCCAGATCAGGACAAAGAGCCATCCCACACGATCCAGCACCTGCTCGATCTCGTTGGCGTGGAAGTCGGCACGGATGGCAATAAACAGCGCCAGCGCCAAAAGGAACAGGGCGGCGCGGTAGAAAAGCTTGGTATAGTGCATCAGCGACGTGATGGAAAGTTTGCGTCTTGTCTTCGTATTCATGCTCATGAGTTTTTCCGTTCTTTTCATATAGTGCAGGCCCGTATCGCCAAAGGCAACACAGGATGCGACCTGTCCATTATACCATACCGCCGCTCCGCATGCAAGAAGAAATTCCCATTCGATCTGTAACTTTATTTTTACGTCGTTTTTTGGCCGTGCGCCGTTGCTTTTTCCCCTGCGCTATGGTAAAATGGAACTATCACCGCAAAAACGGAGGAATACCGACATGACAAAGATCATTCTGGACACGGATCTGGGCAGCGACTGTGACGACATGGGCGCCCTTGCGATCCTGCATCACCTGGCGGACGAAGGGAAGGCAGAGATCCTGTGCTGTACGCATTGCGGCACCGATGAAAGTGCCCACATCACCCTGCAGGTCACCAATGCCCATCTGGGGCGCCCCGCGCTACCGCTGGGGCGCTATACAGCGCATCCTTTCTTAGAGGAGGAGGCCTGCCGCCGCTACACGGCCCCCATCGCGGCGCGCTACCGCACCGCCGGAGAATTCCCGCCGCCTGAGGATGCCACGCGCCTGTTGCGCCGCATGCTGGCCACGCACACTGACGTGGTGCTGGTCACCATCGGCATGCTCAACAACATCGCCTCCCTGTTGCGCTCCGCCCCGGATGACATCAGTGATCTGCCCGGGCAGGAACTGTGCCGCCGCGCTGTGCGCTGCATGTACACCATGGGCGGGCATTTTTCTGACCCCACCTATGCGGAATATAATATCCACCAAGATGCAGAGAGCGCCATCTACGTGGCCGCGCACTTCCCCTGCCCGATCTACTATATCGGGTTTGAAGCGGGGGTGCAGGTCATGACCGGCGCACGCCTGCAAAACAGCCCGGCAGACTGCCCCGTCCGGCAGGCGTATGCCGCCTTTGGCGGTCTGCGCCCCTCCTGGGACCCCCTGACCGTCTATGCCGCCATCCTGCCGGACAGCCCGCTGTTTTCTTGGAAGCGGGATGTGCGCATCACCTTCAGCCCGGAGGCGACCACCGTTGTATGCCCGGGCGGCAAAGACGGATATCTGGTGCCTCTATGCCCGCCCGCGGTGCTGGCCACCGCGCTGGATGCCTATCTGTGGACATGATGCCATAGCGCACCGGCATCGATCTTTTCCCACGGGGCCACCGCCCCCCTGTTAGAACAGAAGACAGCGAACACGCATATACTGCCTGTGGTGGCCGATGCAAGTCTCCCAAAGGGGGCGGGGTACGGCACGCCGCATCGACCACCAGGTGCCAGCCAAAGGAGGCTGGCACCTTTTCTTTGCGCCAAAAAGGGCCACCCGTGTGGGGTGGCCCTTTTGGCGGGAGAGATCATGCGCCGGGCAGGAATTTATCCTCTTCTGTCAGACCGAGGAGATCGATCGCGCGGGAGAAGACGGCACGGGCATTCTTCCAATCCGCCGGGGTGTGGGCGTCTGTCCCGCAATAGAAACGGCACCCCATGCGATGCGCGATACGATAGGGGCGCAGGACGGTCTCTGCTTCTTCTGCGGCAAAGGACATATCAAACAGATTGAGTTCGATCCCCACGCCCGCCTGGGCCGCCCGCCCGAAGACCGCGCACAATTCTTCCTCGCGCAAGGCATCCAATGTAGCCAGATAGGTGGCACGGTCCCCCTGCGCGATCAGACTGCACGTCAGGTGCGCCACCCCTACGCGGTGAAAAGGCAGGGGCCTGTCTAACAGAGCATGCAGGCGCTGGAGCCACAGTGCCGCCCTGTCACCCGGGGTAGTGGCGGTAGCCGGCACCGTAAAACCGGTCATGTGAAAGTGCGTGGTGGGGATGATGATAAAGTCAAAGAGATCCAGCCGGCCATCCGACAGGCCGATCTGACCGTGCAGATCCATCTCTGTCTCACAGCCAAACAGGAACCGTACTCCCTCTGCCTGAGGCAAGGGGAGCGCCGCGCGGATATGGGCAAAGTCCTGCTGGGCGTACCAGGGAGAGGCGCCGGGCACCCGCTCATCCCAGAAATGGTCCGTCAGGCACACGGTATGCAGGCCTTCCTTTTGCGCATATTGCAAAATGCTGGCGGTCGTCTGCTCCGGGTCACCGGAGCAGAGAGACAACTGGCTGTGGATATGAAGATCATGGTCCCAAACGTATTTCATATAGCAATTCCTTTCTGTATTTCAGGAGCGTGTGTCGCGAAAAGGGGTCACAGGGCGGCATCCTCCGTATAGGTGATCGTGGGGGCGCCATCCCGGAAGCGGATGGGCAATACCACATACGTAGAACGGAAATAGTTCTCCCCGTTCCCTTCCCACCGGTCACCGATATACAGGGTGCGGCCCCCCTGCTGGAGCACGAAAGCGGGCTGAGAGCGGAAGGTCGTCTCGTCCCCGAAATCCTCCAGCAATGACCACGGCCCCTCCATACGGTCAGAGACCGACCACTTGCCCTGGTTGGGTGCCCAACCGGTGCAATAGGAGGAGAGCATATAATAGCGCCCCTCCTGCATAAAGACGGCAGGCGCCTCCCGCAATTCTCCCTGGAAGGGCTGGCAGACCAGCGCCTCCACGTTCAGATAATCCGGCGTCAGGCGGTAGATGTGCATGTCCTGATTATCCCGCGCGGCAGAGAGGAAATAGGCGCGCCCGTCCACATCCTGAAAGAGCGTGCAGTCACGGGACATATGCCCGTAGGGGTTGAAGGAACCGTGGTAGACGAAATCCCCGTCCGGGGTGTCACAGGTGGCCACAAAACAGGCGGCGCACAGATAATCACGCCCGTTTTCATAATGGCCCCACATGACGTATTTGCCGGTCGCCTGGCAATAGAGCACCTTGGGCCGCTCAATATTGATCTTGGCCAGGTATTTCCCTTCGCGGTACAGCACGGGGTTCACACCGGTATTGCGCCGCGCCTCATACTCTGCCTGATCCGTTTCCCGGAACAGCGTCAGATCGGTGCGCATACGGCAGGAGGCGGTGGGGCTATCGATGGTCAGCACGTGCCGCCGGAACTCCCATTGATGCAGATCGCGGGAGCGATAGACAGAGACATACCACCCCTCGCGCCGGTCCTCGCCATACCAGTAATACCACCCGTCCGGTGTGGCCAGCATGTGGCCGCCGTGCGCGTGCAGGACATTCCCTTCTGTGTCATACCACAGAGTACCGTTCTTTTCGTTCATTTTGTATCTCCTTTTACACATGGTCGTCATGGTAGTTCCATTGTATCAAATGATGCGGGAAAAAACAAGTGTTTTCTTGCTTTTTTTGCAGGGCTATGGTATAATACAAACAGAAGCTGCAAGCAGTCCTTTATCCACTGCGTGACAGAAAAGAAGACCGCCAGGAGGAACCCGTATGCCACAGACACGCACCTTCCCCTTTGCCGGGCACAGCGCCACCCTGCTCTGCCCCGCCACGCCCGCCCCGGAAAGGCCCTGGGTCTGGCGGATGGAATTCCTTTACGCCTTCAACCAGGCAGATATGGCACTGCTGGCGGAAGGGTACCACATTGCCTACCTGGCCTGCCAGGATGCCTACGGCGCCCCGGAGGCCATTGCCCTGTACAAGCAGTTCCACGACTATCTGGTGCAGGAGGAAGGCTTTTCCCCGCGTGCGGCGCTGTTCGGCTTTTCCCGCGGGGGGCTATATGCCTGTAATTATGCGCTGGCGCACCCCGGGGACGTCTCCTGCCTGTATCTGGATGCCCCGGTGCTCGATCTGCGTTCCTGGCCGGCGGGGCTGGGGCTGGGATGCGGTTCCCCCGATGAATGGGAGGACTGCAAGAGGCGCGTCATCCACGCGGAAACGGTAGAGCAGATCCTTGCCTATCGCGGTGCACCGATCGACCACCTGCCGGAGCTCATGGCCACCGGCCTGCCGGTATTGCTGGTAGCGGGAGACGCCGACCGCACGGTGCCATGGCGGGAGAACGGCGCCCGCATGGAGGACGCCTATCGCGCCGCGGGGGCCCCCCTTACCGTGATCCTGAAGCCGGGGTGTGACCACCACCCCCACTCCCTGCCCGACCCCGCGCCCATTGTGGCATTCGTGCGGGCACAGGAGCGGCACATAGACTAAAAAACGGATACCCGGCGGCCCGTGTGCCGCCAAATAATAAAAACAGGGGGCATCCCCTACAAGGAGGAGAAGATGATATTTGAGCATGGAGACTGCCTGGTATTTGCCGGGGACTCTGTTACGGACATGGGCAGTGATCACCCCGTCGGAGAAGGGTTCAATGAGAGCCAGGGGGGCGGCCGCAGTTACGTCCGCCATATCGTGGACCTGCTGGAGGCGGTCTACCCGGAGCGGACCCTACGCATCCTGAATGCCGGCATCTCCGGCAACACCAGCCGGGATCTGGTAGCACGCTTTGACCGGGACGTGGTCGCCTATCACCCGCAGTGGGTCAGCATCTGCATCGGCATCAACGATGTGTGGCGCCAGTTCGATCGCCCGGCGCAACCCCACTGGGCCGTAGGGCCGGAGGAATACCGCGCCAACATGGAAAAGATGATCCTCGCCGCCCGTGAGACGGCCAAAGGCGTCTTCCTCCTGACACCGTATTTCATGGAGCCGTTGCAGGCGGACCCCATGCGTGCCCGCATGGACGAATACGGCGCCATCTGCCGGGAACTGGCAGAGGAGCATCACTGCACCCTGGTGGATCTGCAGGCGGTGTTCGACCGCTACTTCCAGCATAAGCACTCTGCGTTTATCGCCTGGGACCGCATCCATCCCAATTATACCGGCGCCTGCCTGATCGCCCGCGCCTTCCTCCAGCACTGCGACTTTGATTTCACCCACGAGGCCTGAAAGCCCCCTAAAAAAGCTGCTTCACAGGCATCTTTGGCAACAGGCCCCTATAAGAGCAAAAAGAGCAAGGCCATCACGCATGACCTTGCTCTTTTTATATATCACGGCCGTATCAAAGGACCGTAAGGATCCGTATGCCCGCCGGGCACTCTGCTACGGTAAACAGATTGGCCCGCTCCTGCATCTCCGCTTCCGGCGCGTGCAGGCACAAACATCTCTCCCCCTGGAAGGTGGTGAAGAACATGGCATGCCCCCCGTTCTGATCAAAGAGCGGCGCCTCCCCGTGCCGCCACGGGCCATGGATATCCCCCGTTTCCGCAATGGCATACAGCACCACATAATTACCGTTCAAATACGGTGACCAGGTCAGAAACAGTCGCCCGTCCGACAGGCGCTGGACGGCCGGGGCATCCGAGCCATAGCGCTTCGTCTCCCGGCCCTGCCAGGTGATGCTATGGGGCGTTGCCCGCGAGAGGGGCGCCTCATCCGACGCAAACAGGCAAAACGGCCGCCCCACGATACAGCTAAGATCCTCGCTCAGTTGTGCCGCGCAGATCTCCCCGACATAGGCCCCTTTACTCTCTACATAATGGTCCGGCCAATCATGCGAATAAACGATATAGGGGATCCCGTTCTGCACATAGAGGGTGCCATCGATACAACTCTGGTCTGGCGGCGTTACACCGCGATCGACCAAAGGGATAAAGGGCCCGGCCGGCGTGTCTGCCACCGCGATCTGCGTAGCACGCAGACCGGTCTTTCCTAACAGGGAAACGAACAGATAGAACCGCCCCCGGTAGGGGTGCACCTCCGCCGCCCACACATCCCGGCAGGCCCAGGAGTCCTCCGGAATCGTAAAAGCCACGCCGCCCGGCTCCCAGTGTTCCAGATCCTTACTACGGTAATAGGAGAGCGTCTTCTCCCCCGTGGTAACATATAGGTAATACGTACCGCGGTCCGGCAGAATAAAGGGATCGCGGACCCGTATGTCTTGACGTAACAGCATATTTTCCTCCCGGGCAACTGCCGGCGGTAGACCGCCGGCGCGGGCCCTTGCGTATTATTCTGCGTCCTTTTCCTCCGGGGCGGCGGCCGGCGTACCGGTAGACAGCCCCACCGCCTGATCGACCGGCAGAGAGAAGGCGATGCCGTGCCCCGGGGTGTTCAACCCTACTTCACGATACAGGGCATGCAGGATATCGTCCTTGATGGCGGTGTCCACCAGGATCATCACGATCTCTTTATCCGGCTGTACCGTGATGTGGAAGAGTTTTTCCGCCTCCGGATTGGCCGTGCCGCGTGCGCGGAGGACTGTACCACCGCGTGCGCCGAACTGGCGCGCCGCGTCCATCACGGCATCACTGAACCCTGTATTGACGATGCAAAAGATGACTTCATGATTGCGTTCCATGCGTTTTCCTCCTCACATTTGCCCAGATAAGAATTGGTAGATCGCCACCCCGATGGTACTGGCCATGGGGACGGTATAGGCGATCCCCTTGCCATTGCGGATGGTGCGGAACTTTTCTTCCAGCGTGGAAAGGGCCTCTTTTTCCCGATCGGCGCGGATCACGCTGATCAAAACGCCCTTCTCCGCATCCGGCAGGCCCAGATAATGGAGCGTCTCCGCACTGGCGGTGCCGTGCGCGGACAGGAGCATCTGCATATTGACCCCAAAGGACTGGAGCAGGTCTGCATAGAACTCTGTCTTTTCCCGATTGACCACGGTGAAGAGCAATTTGAGTTTCTGCGGCGCCAGCATGCCGGTCTTTTCCGTCTTTTCGGCCTTTTCTGCATGGTTGGCGCGGGAGGCGCGCAGTGCCTCCCCGGCCCGGTTCAAAAATTTCTGATTAGCCATGGCGCTCCCCCTTTACATAAATGCAATGATCTGCTCGTCATCGGCGGCCAGAATGCGCTTCATAGCGGCTTTCTCCCGCACCTTCTGCGTGATCACAGCGCGGAACCCGAGGATCTGAATGGTGATCAGCGGGGTCATGGCGACCATGGCGACCACGCCAAAGGCGTCTGCGAGGATGCTGGCCTCCCCCTGCACGACCGCGCAGGCCCCCACGGCAAACGGCAGAATGAAACTGGACGTCAGCGGCCCGCTGGCGACCCCGCCGGAGTCAAAGGCGATGGCGGTATAGATGCCCGGCACGAAAAAGGACAGCCCCAGCGAGAGGAAGTACCCCGGGATCAGGTAATACAGGATGTTGAAATCGAACAAAATGCGCAACATGGACAGGCCGATAGAGGCGCCCACGCCCAGCGACAGCGCCAGCATCATCGCACGCTGGCTGACCGCGCCGCCGGTGATATCCGAGACCTGCCGGTTCAAGACATGGACCGCCGGCTCTGCCAGCACGACCACGGCCCCCAGCACCAGGCCAAAGGCGACCAGCCAGGCCGGGTGGTTGGCGGCGAGTTCACACCCCAGTTTATACCCCACCGGCATAAAGCCCACGGCCACCGCCGAAAGGAAGATGACCAGCCCGGCGAAGGTATAGAGGATGCCGATGCCGATCTGCAACAGTTTGCGGCGAGGCAGATGCAGGAAAGCGATCTGCAAGACAAGGAAGAACAGCACGATCAGCCCCAGCGCCAGCGCGACTTCCCCGACTACGCTCTGTACCGTTTGCCACAGGGCCGGGCCGATCGGATCAGCGATGGTATAATCCGGGATCTGATACTGGATATCCCCGGTCGCGGTCAGGGAGAGTGCCATGACCGCCAGGATCGGCCCCACGGAGCAGAGGGCCACCAGACCGAAGCTGTTTTCCCCGGCGCTCTTACCGCCCATGGTGGCCGCGATACCGACACCCAGCGCCATGATGAACGGCACGGTAATGGGGCCGGTGGTGACGCCGCCGGAGTCAAAGGCGAGCGGGAGAAAGGCGGTACGCCCGTTCACGGCGACCAGTGCCGCCATAGCGAAGATCAGCATATAGAAGAAGAGCAACAGCGACGACAGGTGCTGATGGAAGATGATCTTGACCACCGCCAGCAACAGGAAGATGCCCACGCCCACACCCACCGTGACGATGAGCGCAGTGCCGTTGATGGCCTCCTGCACCTGCGTGGCCAGCACCGAAAGGTCCGGCTCTGCCACCGTGATCAGCACGCCCATGGCGAAGCAGACCGACAGGATCAGCAACAGGTTCTTAGAGCGCGTCAGACCGGCGCCGATATGTTCCCCCATCGGGGTCATGGCCAGATCCGCCCCCAGGCTGAACAGGCCGATCCCCAGAATGAGGAAGACAGCCGAGATCAGGAACACCCCGATCTCCCGCCCGGACAGTTCAATGAGCGGTGTGAGGTTCAGCACGAATACGAGCGCCGCCACCGGTAATACGGAGGTGAGCGACTCCTTCAATTTCTTCAACAAAATAGAGAACATAAAACCCCCTCATCTCTGTTTTGTGCAGGCAAAGCGCACAGCGGCCTGCCGCCCCCGCGATCGGTGCGCCCACGGCATTCTGCACCATGGGAGGCATGCGGGGACCTTTCACCCAGTATTATAGCATCCCCTGTGGGAAAAAACAAGTAATAGACGCGCACAATCCCGTACAAAATGTAAACTTTTCCCACAGCGCGCCCTGGATGCCCGCCACGGAAAAGGGGCGCTGTGCCATTGGCACAGCGCCCCACCAGATCAAAAGGAGAAAATGTTGCGCACGTTCAACGTGGCATGCCCCAGATCATCCGTTGCATTGATCTCATTATCATCCGATGTCATGATCACATCAGCCATATCCAATGCGACCCATGCCCACGCGGGTGCTTTATAATCCTTCATGCTATTTCTCCTCTCATGCTTCGCTGTTCATGCAGGCGGACAGTGCACGCCCGTAGGCGGCGACCCAGCGCAGGGTGTAATACGCGCCGTCATCCACCACGATCTCCTGGATCATACGGTCGATGCAGGTCTCCACACTGTAGGTCAACACATCGCCGGCGGTACCATCCACGACTACGCGTACATAGATCGTTTTGTCCATCTCCGAGAAGGCGACCGGCACGATCGCTTTATACGCATCCTTCCCCTGTGTTTCTACCATATCGATGGAAGTAGCACCGGTGAAGTCCGCATTGTCAGCGACCTCCAGTTTATATGTGCTGGCACCGGAGACCGGAGCGACGGTAAACTTCAGCCCCAGGTCCGTACCCCGCAGGAGGATGGAAGCGTGCTGGATATGGGTGTTATCACCGCTGACGGCATACACGTTCTTCAGCGTCATAGCCTCGGGTGCGGTGGCACGCAGATCCTCCGACAGCAGGTAATTGGCGGTGGCAGTCCCCTTGGCCTTGCCCAGGTGGCGCTGTGCCGTCCCTACCATGTTCAACAGGGTCTGCACCATCTTGTCATACGTAGCATCCTCGCCCATGGCATCCAGCATAGCAGATGCCGCGGTGATCTTGCCTTCCGAGAGGACGCGCAGTTTTGTCCCTTCTTCGCCGCCCAGGGCCGCGAGGCGACCGATCACTTTATACGTTACTTCCTTCTGCAGGTCATAGAGAGAGATGTTCTTGAAGGTGTAGGCGCCTTTGGCGTCCAGCGTCACCTGCGCACCGTTGATCTCCACGACCAGATCCGTCACATCCGAGGTGTTCGGGCAGGTGAGCACCAGATCCATCTGGTCACCCACGATCACAGAGGCACGCATGGACATATTGGGGAACATCTGCGTATAGTCGATGCTGAGCTTGGGCGAGCAACCGGCATGGTTGCCGCCATCATAGTTCTCCCAGAATTTGCCGGTCGTGGGAATGCGATAGAGCATCTCGATCTCGTCCCCTACATTGACGAAGATGTTCTTCAGCAGGCTGGCGCTATCGCTTGCCATGATGGTGGCGGAGGCATCCGCGTTGCGATACTTTTCAGCAATGGTATACCAGTCTTTGTCATCACTATAACTGCCGTTCTCCGTCGGCCATACCATACGGCCGTTGACGAATATGGACACCATGGCGTCGGTATTCCGGGCCACGAGGCTGTCGAAGACGACATTGATCAGGCCGGTGTGTTCCGCCGTGTAGCGGATCGCCACATCATACGTAGCCGTGGAGATCAGGGAGCCGGCACCGCCCCATTCATTGTGGCCGCCGATGGCGAACATGGCGCCGACGCCACTGCCGTCCCAGATGCTGCCGCCGCGGTTCTCGGTACTGGCGATATGCGCCTCACAGAGCGTGTCGATCAGTTCGCCTGCCGTATGGTTCAGCCCTTTGCGGTACGTCAGCACATCCCAGTTGCCCTGGAAGACGAGCTTGGAGCCTGCGGTATCGGAACCGTCCAAAGTCGGATAGTTCTGGCCGGAGCTGAAACTGGTGCGATATTGATACTCGGCCTTGGTCTGGATCTCACTCCACATCTTGGTGGTATCGACCTTCGTATAAGTAACGGTAGGAACGGCCGCCACGTGCATGGTATTCATCGAACCGAAGATGATCTGCACCTGGTCGCCGGCCTTCAACGCAATGTCCTTCGGCGAACCGTTTTCTTTGCAGTACGCTTTGTAGGCCTCCAGCACGCTACCGGTATTGGGGGTCACATCCGTGACCGTGGTCCCGTTCCGTGTGACCTGACCGGAGAGCTCTTTATAGAACCAATCCGACTTGCTGGCATCCACGAATTTGGTCGTTACCTTCGTATCCACTCCGTTCAGCTGAATGGTCTTCTCAAAGGTCTCCCCGGTGAAACCGGAGTTCAGCCCAGAGAGGGAGGCGCTCTTCCCGGCGCTCTTCTTCGGCCATACGACCACGCCGTTCACAGCGATGACCATGGCCAGGTCAGAATAGGCCGCGCCATCCGCACTTGCCGGGATCTCCAGTTTGCTAAAGTCGATATCCACGGTACCGTCCGCGATCGCCGTCCACGCGATGGTAGCGGCGCCGGCCGGGCGGGTGATCATACGTCCGCGCACTGCATACAGGCCACCCGTGGCGGTACCGCCCCACAGCCCCTCGGTGAAGATGGTGTTATCACTACCCACGACGGAGTACGGCACCACAAGGGAGCCCTTGGTATACTTGGGATACCAGGCACCAACGGTAAAGCCACCGCTCCAACCGTCATAGGCCTTGGTGTCTGCATCATAGACGATGTAGGCCTTGCCCTTCTGGAACGTGTTGCTCTTATTAATGGAATAGAAGGTAGCACCCATATTGGCAAAGCAGTTGTTGTAGGCATGCCAGTCGGTGAACTTGCCTTCCGTGCTGATCGTATAAAAGCCCAGGACATCGTCGGTATTCACCGCGGCACTGGGTTCTGCGATCGTCACGACAGAGCCAGTCTCAAAGGTCTGGGACTCTTTGGCACCGGTCGCTGTGTTCACGAAAGTGAAGGTGATCTTCTTGGTGGCGGCCACAGCGGGCAGCGCCAGAAGCGGCACCGAAGCGATCAAGGTACAGAGCACCAGGACCATACTCAGAATTCTCTTATTCATGCTGAAAAATCCTTCCTGCGATCTTAGCGTTCAAGCATCCTATACTTGACATGAATAGTTTACCATAAAACCGGCGGAATGTCAATCTGTTCTAACGCACAAATTTTCCCGCCTTTTTTTGTGCAAAATGTACAGGCGCGTGCCCCGTGGGGCACGCGCCTGTACAGCGCCGACCTGTTTTCACGACACACAGCCCCCCTTTTTTCGCTGGTCAAGCGAAAAAGAAGTAGTAGAAAAAGAGGCACAGGAGCAACAGGGCCGCGCAACCACCCAGCACAGCAAGGAGCACGCGCGGGACTGAAACGGGGGCGCGCCCCGCCACGCGGCCGCTCTCTCCATTGATCATGCAGAGATAGTTCTTGCCCCTATACGTATACCGCGAGAGCCAGAGCGGCAGCAGGACGTGCTTGAAGCGTACTTCCTCATAACGGTGCTGATACTGCATGCCCCGGTACTCGTCGTAGCCCAGGCACCGCTCGATCTCCCTTACCATACTGCGCTCCATATACTGCCGCACCGCGGCAAACCCCTCGCCCAGCCCCACGCTGTACCGCTCGGCAAGGAACCCGGCTAAGTAAGCGGGGTCATAGACATGCAACACCGTCAAACTATACGGCCCGACCTGGTCCAGCAGGCGGCGGTCCAGTTTATCGGTCGCGGGGCAAGGGATGTTATCAAAGGTCATGCGGTGCTCCCCGGACAGGGGGCGCCAGACTATTTCGGTGCGGGTGCGCGTCTCTGTATGCCCATTTGCGCGCACCGTATATCTTTCGGTATGGCGCTCCCCACCGTAGCCACGGTAACGGGTGTACAGCACACTGTCATAGGTCCAATACGGGATGTACAGCCCCTTCATCTCGGCCACGTGGCGCCCCTTGCGGAAATCCCCGGGGGCGAAATGCCGTTTCTTCACCCAGGTGCGCCACTGCGCCAGCGCCTGCCCCTCCCCCACGCGGAACGGGATGAGCGTCTCCGGCTGGATGATGTCCTCCTCCTGCGGCGGCTGTGTGACATAGTTGGCGCCGCAGAAGGGGCAGGTGGCCGTTACGGTCGCGGCGCCCAGCACGGTCTCCGCCCCGCAGGAGGGGCAGAACAGGGTGCGGCGCTCTTTTTCCTCCCAGCGGGGGGCATCATAGCGATCCTCCTCTGGAAAATACAGATATTCCGGCGCCACGACCTCGCGGCTGTCGATCTGCTGTACGGTGCCACAATAGGCACAATACAGCCCCCCGTGCTCCGGCACGTAGCGCATCTGGCTCCCGCAGCGGGCACAGGGAAAGCCCTGCGCCTCCTCCGGGGGCGCAGGGGGCGTTTTTTGTGCGGTATCGTCTGTCATGGCCTCCCCCTGTCATAACTGCGCCGTGTGGCGCATAGGATGCAATGGCATCAAAAATGGTCCTTCAACTGGTTCAAACAATCCCGGCAGACCATCTTACCGCGGAAGAGCACTGCGCCCTCATCATTCCCGCAGAAGAGGCAGGACGGCGCATATTTGCTCAGGATGATCTTATCCCCCTCGGTAAAGATCTCCAGCGGGTCGCGGCTCTCGATACCCAGCGTGTTGCGGATCTCCATGGGAATGACGATGCGCCCCAGTTCATCGATCTTACGTACTACACCTGTTGATTTCATGCTATTTTCTCCTTGTTTTTGTTTTGTTCCTGCTTTTTTACAGCGTTTTTTATCCTTCGACAATAGAATACCATATTATCCCATAAATGTCAATAGGGAAAACCAGATTTTTACAAAAAAACCAAATTTTTATAAGGAGCCACGGTGCGTGCTGGAAGAAGTGTTTGCCTGCCTGCCGGATGCCCTGCGTGCCGAGATACATCGCATGGCAGAGGGATATGCCCATTTTGACGCGCGACTGTATGAGATCCGCCTGCGGGCCGGGCGGCACGCCGCCCTGACGCTGGACGGGCACAACCTGCTTTTGACGACCTGCCTGACACAGGATGCCGTGCGGGCGACGCTGGAGCGGCTGTGCGGCGGCTCTGTATACGTCTATGGCGAGAGCCTGCGCCAGGGATATCTGACGGTGCACGGCTGCCGCGTGGGGGTAGCCGGGCGGGCGGTGTGTGAAGGGGGCCGGGTGGTCGGGCTGGCAGATGCCTCTTCCCTGTGCATCCGGATCCCGCACCGCATCGAGGGGGCGGGGCGCGTGGCGGAGCAGGTGTTCCGCGCCCTGCCTGCGCGGGGCGGGCTGCTGATCTATGCCCCGCCGGGCACAACCTGCTTTTGACGACCTGCCTGACACAGGATGCCGTGCGGGCGACGCTGGAGCGGCTGTGCGGCGGCTCTGTATACGTCTATGGCGAGAGCCTGCGCCAGGGATATCTGACGGTGCACGGCTGCCGCGTGGGGGTAGCCGGGCGGGCGGTGTGTGAAGGGGGCCGGGTGGTCGGGCTGGCAGATGCCTCTTCCCTGTGCATCCGGATCCCGCACCGCATCGAGGGGGCGGGGCGCGTGGCGGAGCAGGTGTTCCGCGCCCTGCCTGCGCGGGGCGGGCTGCTGATCTATGCCCCGCCGGGCTGTGGAAAAACGACCCTTTTGCGCGATCTGGCACGCCGCCTCTCCTGCGGGCGGGATGCCCTGCGCCTGGCGCTGGTCGATACCCGCGGCGAATTGGGTGAACCGCCGCCACCGCCCGACTGCCAATGGGACATTTTGCGGGATTATCCACTCCCGGTGGGGATAGAGATCGCCACGCGCACGCTGGCACCGGAGGTCATCGTATGTGATGAGATCGGCTCCCCGGAGGATGCGGCGGCCATCCTGCAGGTACAGGGCTGTGGCATCCCGCTGATCGCCTCGGCGCACGCGGGGAGCTATGCAGAGCTGATCAGCCGGCCCCCGTTCCGCCTGCTGGACGAAGGGGGCGTATTTGCCGCTTACTTAGGCATCTGCCGCCTGCAGGATACCTATACCTACACGGTGGCGTGGCGCACCGGGTGCCCGGCCGCCTGTGTGGAGGTGTGAGATGTTACGGATCACTGGTGCCCTTCTCCTTGCCGGGCTGACGCTGTACCTGTGCCTTTTTTTCACCGGGGTGGAGGGGCGGCGCGTGCGGCAGTGCGAGGGATTTTTGCTCCTGTTGCGCCACATCCGCGCCCAGATCACCTGTTTCCGCACCCCGATCGAACAGATCTATGCGGGGTTTGAAAACGAGGCGTTGCGCCAGGCCGGGTTCCTTGCCGCACTGCAAAAGGGCGGTTTTTCCCCGGCGCTGGCAGACTGCCGGGCGCAACTGCTCCTGGAGGCGGAGGAATACAAGCTCCTGCAAGCCTTTGGCCAGGAGGTGGGGCGCAGTCTGACCGGTGAGCAGGCCGCCCTGTGCGACTATACGATCGCAGAACTGGAAAAAGCTCTGGCCCATCGGCGGGAGGAGGCGCCGCGCCGTATCCGCGCGGCACGCTCCCTGACCCTGACGGGGGGACTGATGCTGATCCTAGTATTGCTCTGACCCCCGATCCTCTCCAAAAAGAAGGGAAGAAAAATGTATGGATGTGAGTTTGGTCTTGAAAGTGGCGGGCGTGGGGATCCTGGTGGCCGTGGCCCAGCAGATCCTTTCCCGCGCGGGGCGGGACGACCAGGCCATGCTGGTCTCGCTTGCCGGGGTGATCCTGGTGCTGTTGCTCCTGATCGAGGAGATCGGGCGCCTGTTTGCGCTGGTAGAAAGCGTGTTCGGCTTTTGAGCCTGTTGCAATTATGCGGGCTGGCGATCCTGGCGGCGGCGCTCAGCATGTTCCTGCGGGCCGCGGGGGCGCGCACGGCATCCGGCGTCTCCCTGCTGGGGGGCGTGGGGCTACTGGGCTATGCGCTGTCCCGCTATGCGCCGGTCATCACGCTCCTGCGGGCGCTGGCCGACGAGGCCGAGGCGAGCGCCCCGCTCGGCGCCATCCTGAAGATGCTGGGGATGGCATACCTTACGCAGATCGCCGCCGACACCTGCCGCGACATGGGGGAAAGCGTGCTGGCCGGCCGCATCGAGCTGTGTGGCCGGGCCGAGATCCTGCTCCTGTGCCTGCCGTATCTGGAAGAACTGTGCCGCGCCGTGCAGGAGGTGCTGGCATGAGGTGGCGCCTGGGGGCGGTGGTCCTGTGCCTGCTGTGCCTGCTACCGGTAATGATCCTGCCGGCACGTGCCTCCACGCCGGAGCAGATCTGGCAGGATCTGCTGGATGCCTTGCCGGAGCTGGACGGAGCCGCAGGCGATGCGGCCCGGGATGACCCGGCGCAGGTACGCGAACTGGTGGGGGTGGAGCGCCTCTTTTCCCTGCTGACGCAGGCGTGGGAAGAGAGCCTCCCTGCCGCCCTGCGGCAATTCTGCCGTCTGGCGGCCCTGCTCTTGCTGGCGGCGGCCTGCCGCCAATTGTGCGCGGCGCACACGAGTGGCGAGATGCAGGCGGCGGTCGGATGGGGCATCACGCTGGTGCTGGCCTGCCTGCTATACCGGGAGGTGGCGGCCGATGTGACAAACGTCACAGAAGTACTGTCGGACATGCGCACGCTCTCACAGGCCGCGGGGGGTGCCTTCGCTTCGCTCCTGTTGGCGGGTGGGAGCGCCGGGGCGGCGGCATCGGCCGCCGCAGGGTTTGCCGCCTATGCCTTATTACTGGAGGAGGTGGGCACCGGCTGCCTCCCTCCCCTGCTTCGTGCGCTGTTTGCCCTCACGCTGATCGGCACACTGGGAAAGGGACAGCGGGCAGAGGGCCTGCTACGCACGGTCAAAAACATCTATCTGACCCTGCTGAGCCTGCTCTCTCTGGGGCTGACCGCTTCCCTTGCCTTTCAGACCTCCCTGAGCGCCGCCGCCGACTCGCTCTCTGCCCGCTCGATCAGTTTTGCCCTGGGGCAGATGATCCCCCTCGTGGGGGGTGCAGTGGGCGGCACGGTGCGCACCCTCTCCGCTTCCCTTAGCCTGATACAGAGCGCGATCGGGGCGCTGGGGGTGTTTTGCCTGCTTGCTCTTCTCCTGCCGCCCCTGCTCTCCCTGCTCCTGCACCGCCTGTGCCTTTCACTCTGCGCTTCGGTGGCCGATCTGCTGGGGTGCGCGCAGGAGCGCGATCTTCTCCAGTCCTTCCGTTCTCTTTATGACCTGGCCATCGCAGCGCTTTCCATCACCGCAGTGCTGTTCATTTTATTGCTTGCCCTGCTCCTGCATTGCACCCCGGCCATCGGACAGGCCGCATAGATCACAAAAAACAAGGAGGCCGCGCCATGCTGTCCTATCTGCGCTCCCTGATCCTGATCGGTGCCGTGTGCACACTGGCCTCCTGCCTGATCCCCGGCAGAGATGCCCGCACGGCCCACCTGATCGAATACGCCCTGGGGCTGTGGCTCCTGCTGGCCCTGTGCCAGCCGCTGACCCAGCTGGGCACATGGGCCCCCTCCCTCGCCCTGCCAGACATCTCTGACAGTGTGGCGGGAGAGCGGGACCCGGACACGTGGGACGCCCTGTGCGCAGGGGTGGCGCAGGGCATCCGGCAGGACCTGTGCCGGGCCTATTCCCTGCCGGAAGACAGCCTGGCGGTACACGTCACCCTGTTGCTGGAGGGCGACGCCCTGACCCCCTGTGACCTGACGGTCACCGTCCGCGGGGTGGCGAGCGCGGCCGACCTGCTGGGGATGCAACAGTATATAGAACAGACCTATCAGGCCGTGGGGGAGGTGAAGATCGATGTCCAGTGAAGAAAAGAAGGCGCCCGCCCTCCTGCACGTCCTGAAAGGAAAATGGGTGCTCTTTCTGCTGGCGGCGGCGGGCATCCTGCTGCTCTGGGCGGGTGGGAGCGAGACGCATACGGAGGCGGGCACACAGGACCTCTCCACCGACCCGGCCGCGGCGGAAAACTATCGTGCGGCCCTGGAAGAAGATCTGCGCGCGCTGTGCGCCCGGGTAGACGGGGTGGGAGAGATATCCTTAGTCATCACGCTGGAGAGCGGCACGCGGGCCGTATACGCCACCGACCTGTCGTCCAGCGGGAACCGGGAGCATGTGACGCACGGGGGCGAGGGACTGTTGCTCTACCAGGAAGCGCCCGCCATCCGCGGGGTGGCCGTCGTGTGTGAAGGGGGATGCGACCCGGCCGTGGTCGAGGCACTCGTATCCCTGCTCTCCACCGCCTGCGGTGTGGGCAGTAATCGCATCGCCGTCTGCGCCGGGGGCGGCGGCCCGTAAGACTTTCCCCGCCCGCGCAAGGAATATCCCGGCCACCGGGTGCATATATATGGAACACAAGCAAAAATACAGAGAAAAAAGGGAGGAAAACACAATGACCCAAGAGATCGACCTGAAAAAAAGAGGCACCTTCCACCGGATCGGGAAGCGCAACCTCTTCATCCTGGCGGCCGTATTGCTGATCGGTGTGGCCGTGTACCTCAATTACTTATGGTTCTACGACCCGGTACAGAACATCGGCTACGGTAACAACAACATGCAGGGGAGCGGGGACAGCACCAACGTCTCCGGCACACCGGACACCACGGGCAGCAATTACTTTACCGCCGCCAAACTCAGTCGGGAAAACGCCCGGGATGAAGCCATGGAGGTCCTGCAAACGGTGGTAGACAGCCAGGACGCCCTCTCCGAGACCAAAGACAAGGCACTTGCCGACATCTCCCGCATCGCGCTGGATATCGAGCAGGAGGCCAATATCGAAAGCCTGGTCAAGGCCAAGGGGTTCAACAACTGTATTGCCGTCCTCAATGGTACGGCCATCAGCGTGATCGTGGAGAGCGACGGCCTGTTGCCGAGCCAGGTGGCCCAGATCAAGGAGATCGTGTATGAGCAGACCGGCATCAAGCCGACCAACATCAAGATCATCGAAAAGAGCCTGGCCGCATAAAAGCGAGAAGGGGCGCCCCGCCACATGGCGGGGCGCCCCTTCCCTTCTTTGCTAAAAGAACGGTCAACCTTTCGCGGACAGCGAGAGGCGGGTAGACTCTTTGTAAGGACGCACCAGGAGGTAGATCATCCCGGCCAGTGCGGCGATCGCACACAACAGCCCCAAGATATGCACCTGGCCGCTGAACAACTGGCCAAACTGATTGACCATCAGGGCGATCAGATAAGCGAAGCCACACTGATAGCCGATGGCGAACCACGTCCAACGGGCGTTGTTCATCTCCCGGCGGATCGCGCCGATCGCGGCGAAGCAGGGTGCGCACAGCAGGTTGAAGACCAGGAAGGCGAAGCCGCTGACCGGCGTAAATGCCTCTGCCAATGCGGCGTAGACATTGCCGCTGGCACCGTACAGGATCCCCATGGTACCCACGATGTTCTCCTTGGCCACCAGACCCGTGAAGGATGCCACAGCGGCCTGCCAGTTACCGAAGCCGAGCGGGGCAAAGATCCAGGCGATGGCGCCACCGATCTTGGCCAGGATAGACAGCTCCATCTCGCTCTCCTCCAGCATGCGGAAGCCCTCTTCCGTGAAGCCGAAGAAGCTGGTGAACCAGATCACGATAGTGGACAGCAGGATGATGGTGCCGGCCTTTTTGATAAAGGACCAGCCGCGCTCCCACATAGAACGC
>CAYXDB010000016.1:0-18949 GCA_964463735.1 uncultured Ruminococcus sp.
CCCCGCGCAGGCTTTGAAAGTATACCATGTTTTTTTCGGTTTGTCAAGGGGTATTACAAAAAAAGTTTCTGGTATAGTGTATCCATTTTGCGCACAGAGGATACATAAATTTTTCTTATGGCGGCAAAAAAACAAAATATTCACACATGGGCTCTTCCTTTCTGGCAAAAAGCGTGGTATAATGTAGTTAATATAAAAAGGAAAGGCTCCTGCCGCCGCGCGGTGACAGGAGGGATGACGCCTGTGAAAAAAGAGAATAGTACCCCGCACCCCGAGCGACTGGGGCAAGTGGGGGGCGGTGCCCTGATCGAGGGGGTGATGATGCGCGCGGGAGAGGATGTGGCTGTGACCTGCCGCGCCGAAGACGGTAGCCTGCACCTGACGCGCGAAAAGCACATCTCCTGGCGCAAGAAGCACCGTTTCTGGAACATACCGCTGTTGCGCGGCATGGTGAACTTTATCGAGATGCTGGTGCTGAGCATGCACACGCTGAACATCAGTGCCGAGACCTATGGGGGTGAAGTAGAAGAAGGGCGCGTGGAGCGCTGGATGAAAAAGCACCTGGGCGTCGGCCTATACGACATCGTGACGGTGGTAGCGACGGTCTTGGGCGTCCTGCTGGCGGTAGGGCTGTTCATGTATCTGCCCAAGGCCTGCGTGAGCGGCATCGCCGCCCTGCTGAGCGGGGCGGGGGTAGCGAGCCTCCCGCTGTGGGCAGAGGGGCTGATCGAAGGGGCCATCAAGATCCTTATCTTCATTATATATATATGGGCCGTTTCGCTGATGCCGGACATCCGCCGCACCTTCCAATATCACGGGGCGGAGCACAAGTCTATTGCCTGCTATGAAGCGGGCGAGGAACTGACGCCGGAAAACGCCAGCCGCTACACGCGGTTCCACCCCCGGTGCGGCACCAGTTTTATGTTCGTGATGATCCTGCTGGGCGTGGCCCTGGGCATTGCCCTGCGCTACCTCCTGCCATCCGAGATCCGGCAGATCAACTGGCTGTACACGCTGATCCGCCTGCTGCTCCTGCCGGTGGTGGTGGGGCTGGGATTTGAATTCATCATGTATGCCGGGCGGCACCAAAATCTCCTGACCCGCGTCCTATCGGCGCCCGGGCTGTGGATGCAACGCCTGACCACACGGGAACCGGACGAGGGAATGCTGGAAGTGGCCATCCTCTCCCTGAAGGCGGCACTGCCCCGCGAATTCCCCGATCTCGACCCCACCCTGTATGAAAAGAAGGACGCGCAGGCCCCTGCCGCAAAAGAAGCATCCGCGGAAAGCGCGGCCGCAGCAGAGGGCGCGACCGCGGCGGAAACGACCGCGGAGGAAACGTCCGCTGAGAGTACGACCGCGGAGGCGGATACATGACGCGGCGGGAGATCACGCGGCGCCTGCGGCAAGCCGGCATCGAAGAGGCGCAGGAAGAGTCCCTGCGCCTCTTCTGCCATTACAGCGGCCGGGATCGCGCCCATGCGCTGGCCGCGCGGGAGGAAGACTGCACGGCGCCGGCGCTGGAGGCGGCGGTACAACGGCGGGAGCGGCGCGAACCGCTGGCGTATATTCTGGGGGAGGTGGATTTTTACGCGGAGCGATACCGCGTGACGCCACAGGTGCTGATCCCCCGCCCGGACACCGAGGTGCTGGTAGACTGGGCGATCGCCCATCTGCCACCGCGTGCCCATTTTGCCGACTATGGCACGGGGAGCGGGTGCATCGCCATCTCGATACTGGCACACCGGCCGGACTGCACGGCCAGGGCACGGGACATCTCCCCGCAGGCGCTGGAGATCGCGCAGGAGAACGCCCGGCGCAACGGCGTGGACGGGCGCATGACTTTTGCCATAGAAGATATGTTAGAGGCACCCGTGTGTTCTGAAAAATATGATGCGATCCTCTCCAACCCGCCCTATATCGCCGCCCGCACCATGGAAGGGCTGGCGCCGGAATTGCGTTATGAGCCGCGCACGGCGCTGACCGATGAGGGGGACGGCGTGCGCTTCTACCGGGCGCTCCTGACACAGCGCACCGGCATGTTGCGCCCCGGCGGGTGCTTTGCACTGGAGATCGGATACGATCAGGGGGATGTCCTGCGCCAACTGGCCCATGCGGCGGGGGGCGTGTGTGAGATCCTGCGTGACTACGGCGGGCGTGACCGTGTGGCCTGTGTGCACTTTTCCTGAGTGGCACACAGGCTTTTTTCTGCATAGAATGAAGGTAGACCATTCTGTGCGGAGGAAAGAACATGAAGACCGGCGTTGCATTGCTCTTTGGCGGTCCATCAGCGGAATACGAAGTCTCCCTGCGCACGGCCGATGCCGTGCTGACGCACCTGGACCGCACCCGTTTCACGATCTATCTCATCGGCATCACGCGTGGTGGGGGCTGGTACTGGACCGATGCCAGCCCCGCGGAGATCGCGCAAGACCGCTGGCGGCATGACCGGGCGCACCCCGTTCTGCTCTCCCCCGACCCCACCCGTCCCGGGTTCCTGGTCGACCCGGGACGCGGCGATGCGGCGACCTGGCTCCGGCCGGACGTCCTGTTACCGCTCCTGCACGGGCAGGGGGGCGAGGACGGCAGTTTGCAGGGGCTGTTTGCGTGGAGCGGCATCCCCTATGTGGGGTGCGGGGTGGCCGCCTCCGCCCTTTGCTGGAACAAGGATCTGACCAAGCGCCTTTTGCAGGCGGGCGGGATCCCGGTCGTACCGTGGCTCTGTTTGCCCGCCGCGCGCCTGCAAGAAGGGGGGCGTGTGTTGCGAGAGATCGAAGAACGCCTGCCCGGCCCCTGGTTCGTCAAGCCCGCGCGGGGCGGTTCCTCCTGCGGTGCGGGGAGTGCGGAGACGGCCGCAGACCTCCTGCCCGCCCTGCGGCGGGCGGCCACGCAGGACACCCTCATACTGGTCGAGCGCCGCGTGCAGGCGCAGGAGATCGAGGTCGCCATTTTGGAAGAAGGGGGAGAGATGACCGTTTCCTCCTGTGGCGAGATCGACATGCACGGCAAGCCATATGACTACGCGGCCAAATACGAGACGCCGTGTGCCATTTTGCGCACAGAGGCACTGCTCTCCCCCGCCTGCGCCGCGCAGGTGCGGGAAATGGCGGCAAAGGCCTTTCGCCTCCTGGGGTGCCGGGGGCTCTCACGCATCGACTTTTTTGTAACGGCCGCGGGAGAGATCTACTGCAACGAGGTCAATACGCTCCCCGGCTTCACACCGGGGAGCATGTATCCGCGGCTGATGACCGGCACGCGCAGTTTCACCGCCCTGCTGACAGCCATGATCGAGGGGGCGCTGGCATGATCGGGCTATTGGACAGCGGGGTAGGAGGCCTGTACGTATTGCGCCATCTGCGTGCACTGCTCCCGCACGCCGACCTGTGCTATCTGGGCGACACCCGCCACCTCCCCTATGGCACCCGCCCCCCGCAGGAGATCTGCGCCCTGGCGCGGCAGGCGGCCACGTTCCTCATCTCTCACGGGGCGGATGCGCTCCTTGCGGCCTGCGGCACGGTCAGTGCGCTGGCCCTGCCCCTGCTCCGGCGGGAGTTTTCCCTCCCCTTTTACGGGATCACGACCCCCACGGCCATGGCCGTGGGGCGGGCACTCGGCGATCACGGGGCGGCGCCGCAGGTGGCGTTGCTCGCCACACCGGCCACCATACAGGACGGCACATTTGCCCGCGTGATCCGCACATACGCGCCACACGCCCCCCTCCATACGCGCGCCTGCCCCACGTTCGTCCCGCTTGCCGAGGACGGGGCGGCCAACGATGCGGCGCGGGAAGCAGAGGTCCGGCGGGTCCTATCGCCGCTGTGCCAGGTGCCGGTGGCGGTCGTTGTGCTGGGGTGCACGCATTTTTCGGCGCTCGCGCCGCAGATCGCCGCCTGCTTCCCCGGCGCATGCCTGATCGATGGTGCAGCAGAGGGGGCCGCGGCGGCCGCACGGGCACTTCCGGCGTCTGCCCGGCGCGGCAGTGGCCGGTGCTTTCTCTACACCAGCGGCGACCCGGACGCGTTTTCCCGCCGGGCGGCGGCCGTGCTGGGGGAAGAACTGCCCGTCCGCCCCGTGCGCGGGAGCGCCCAGGCAGTACCTACCTGATCTCCCCCAACGTGCCTTGTCCCGCACCACCCGCCAGGCGGTGCGGGAACTTTTCTTACTTATTAACAATTTATTTATATATGTATGTTATACTTTTGTATATGCGTGTGCCCGCGTGCGGGCGCACCGTGCAATGCAAAAGGGAGGAAGGGCCATGGGCCCGCAGGACGATGATACAGGTAGAGCATCTTTCCAAAAGTTACGGCACGCACCGCGCACTGCGTGACATCAGTTTTTCGATCGGAGAAGGGGAGGTCGTTGGCTTCCTTGGCCCCAACGGTGCCGGAAAAAGCACCACCATGAATATCCTGACCGGCTGTCTTTCTGCCGGAGGCGGCCGCGTGACAGTCGATGGCATCGACATCCTGGAGGCACCGGCCGAGGCCAAGCGCCGCATCGGCTATCTGCCCGAACAGCCCCCGCTGTACACCGATATGACCGTGGAGGAATACCTGGGCTTCGTCTACGACCTGAAGGGCTGTACCCTGCCGCGCCGCCAGCATCTGGAGGATGTGATGCAACAGGTACACATCCTGGACGTGCGTGCCCGCCTGATCCGCAATCTCTCCAAGGGCTACCGCCAGCGCGTGGGGATCGCCCAGGCGCTGACCGGGGCACCGCCGGTGCTGATCTTTGATGAGCCGACGGTGGGGCTGGACCCCAAACAGATCATCGAGGTGCGCAACCTCCTGCGCACGCTGGGGCGCCGCCATACGGTGATCCTGAGCACTCATATCCTGCCGGAGGTCCAGGCCGTATGCGACCGCCTGCTGATTATCAATGAGGGCGAGCTGATCGCGGACAAGCCGATATGACCGTGGAGGAATACCTGGGCTTCGTCTACGACCTGAAGGGCTGTACCCTGCCGCGCCGCCAGCATCTGGAGGATGTGATGCAACAGGTACACATCCTGGACGTGCGTGCCCGCCTGATCCGCAATCTCTCCAAGGGCTACCGCCAGCGCGTGGGGATCGCCCAGGCGCTGACCGGGGCACCGCCGGTGCTGATCTTTGATGAGCCGACGGTGGGGCTGGACCCCAAACAGATCATCGAGGTGCGCAACCTCCTGCGCACGCTGGGGCGCCGCCATACGGTGATCCTGAGCACTCATATCCTGCCGGAGGTCCAGGCCGTATGCGACCGCCTGCTGATTATCAATGAGGGCGAGCTGATCGCGGACAAGCCCACCGAGGAGCTGACGCGCGTCATCCGGGACGGGCGGCGCTATCGCCTGTCGGTCGCCGGGCCGCAAAAAGAGGTGCAGGCGCTGTTGCGCGGCCTGCCCGGTGTACAGCGGACCGATCCTACTGCCGAGCGGGACGGCGACGCCTGCGGCTTCGTCATCGAGACGGCGGCCGGGCTGGATATCCGCCGCGCCCTGTTTGAGGCGCTGGCCGCCCATGGATGGGCCCTGTATCGGCTGGAGCCGATCTCAAGCGACCTGGAGGACGTATTCCTGCAATTGATCGGCCGCGGGGGGGCAGATGCCTCCCGCCCGGGAAAACAGGGAAAGTGAGGATAGATTACCATGTTTGCCATTTACAAGCGCGAGATGCGCGCCTATTTTACCACCCCGGTGGGGTATGTGTTCGCCGCGATCTACCTGGCACTGTCGGCGGCCGTGTTCTGCTATTCCACGGTATACAGTCTGTCCGCTGATACCAGCACCTATTTCACCGTCATGATCTTCGCGCTGGTCATCCTGCTCCCCCTGTTGACCATGCGTTCCTTTAGTGAAGAGCGGCGCACCAGGACCGAACAGTTGCTCCTGACCTCCCCCGTCTCCCTGTGGGGCATGGTCTTTGCCAAGTTTCTCTCGGCCTATACCGTCTTTTTCGGTTGCACCCTGCTCTCTTCCCTGAATATGATCATCCTGTACACCCATGCCGAGCCGGAAACGGGCATCATCCTGGGCAGCCTGCTGGCACTGCTGCTGGTGGGGGCGGCCTTTCTCGCCATCGGGATCTGCGTATCGGCCCTGACGGAGAGCCAGTTGTCTGCCGCCGTCTCCACGGTGGCTATCCTGCTCCTGCTCCTGGTCATCTCCATGGCCAACAGCCTGATCGGGGCAGAGTGGCTGCGCTTCCTGCTCTCTGCGCTCTCGGTCTATGCCCGCTATCAGAACTTCATGCAGGGGATCTTTGATGTGGCCGCCCTGGTCTACTATCTCTCCCTGACCGCGCTCTTCCTCTTCTTTACCGTGCGGATCTATGACCGCCGCCGCTTTGGCTGACGGAGGAGCATATGAAACTGAAAGAATTATGCCAAAGAAAGGGCGTTCAGCACGCGGGGCTCTCCCTCTCCCTGATCGCACTGGTGCTCTGCCTGTTCTATCTGGGGAACCTGATCGTGCTGGGCCTATCCAACAAATTGGGCTGGTACTGGGTCACCACCGAACAGTATGACCTGACCATCGGGGCGGGGACAGACGCCGCCCTTGCCCCCCTGGATACGGGCGGCACGCCGGTCCGCGTCACCTTCTGTTCCCGGCGCCCGGCGGAGAACAGCCAGCTGGCCGAGATCTATGAGACGGTGTGCCAGATGGCTGAAAAATACCCGGAGAAGGTGCAGATCGACTGCATCGACCTGTGGCTGGAGCCGCACAAGGTATCCTCCTGGCGGGAGAATGCCGACGGAACGGAAAACACCATCGAGGAGACCACCGTCATCTTCTCACACGGGGATGCCTTCCTGTTGCAGTCTGCCACCGCCTTTTACGCGCTGGACAGCAGTAATTACGTCATTGCCTATAATGGTGAAGAAACGGCCGTAGCCAGCCTGCTGTGGGTCTGCGAGACCGAACATCCAATCGCCTATTTTACCCAGAACCACGGAGAGGAAGCACCCGTGGCACTGCAACGGCTCCTGCTGTATGCGGGCTATCAGATCCAGTCCCTGGATCTTTCCGCCCTGTCAGGAGTGCCGGAGGATGCAGGGCTGGTGGTCATCTCTTCCCCGCTCTATGATTTCCAGGCATCGGCCGCAGGGGCCTCGTACGTCTCAGAATTAGACAAGTTGGACGCCTATCTGGCCCAGGGCGGACTGCTGTATGTGGCGCTGGATGCCCAGCGTCTTTCCGCACAGCCGCACCTGTGTGCCTTCCTCTCTGCCTACGGCATCACGCCGCAGGTCGGGGTGATGCAGGACCATGCCGCCTCCCTGCCGGGCAGCAGCGGCTACGCCCTGATCTGCGACTATGCCGACACAAGCCTGACCCAGCCGCTCCGCGATGCGGGGCGCCGCACGGTACTGCCGTATGCGGCGGCCCTCTCCCTGACCTCCAACAGTCAGGCCACCACCGAGCCACTGCTGTACGCCCCCGCCTCCGCCACCCTGACCGATGGCGCCGGCAGTACACTGGACAGCGGTGCCTTCCCCGTGGCGGCAGTGGCGCATCTTTCCTCCGGTGGGGATCTGCTGCTCTTCGGCTCGGCCGATGTTGCGACCTCTTCCCTGATGCTGGGAGAAAGTTACGGGAACAAGCAGTTACACTACCGTCTGATCGCCGCCTGTACCGGGCGCACCGTCCCCGCCGATATCGCCTCTATCCCGGTCGACCGTTCGGCCCTGGAGGATCTGACCACGCGGGAGGCAGACATCTTCACCTTTTCCGTAGCGGTCCTTGTGCCCCTCCTGATCCTGGGGGCAGGGATCTATGTGACGGTACGCCGCAAAAATCGCTAAATGACAATGGGGTACACTATGCCAAACAACAAACATCGAATCGGGGGGCGCCGCGCCCTGACGGCCCTGACCGTTTTACTGGCGCTCCTACTCCTTTTGGCCAATCTGGGCTTCACGGCCCTCGCACAGGCGCTGAACCTGTATATCGATGAGACGAGCGAGGGGCGCTACACCGTGCGCGACCGGGTGTGGGAGATCCTGGAGGAAGCCGACATACAGGCCGATGTGGACATCACCTTCTGCGCGGGGGCCGACCTCTGGCTCTCCGGTGAGTACACCTCCCAGGTCTATCGCCTGGCGCTGGAGATGGAAAAACACCTGCCTTTCCTCCATCTGCACACAGTAGATATCTCCGCCGACCCGGAGGCCGTGGCGGCCTATCGCCGCACCTCGGCCACGGTGATCTCGTCCTCCGACGTCATCATCGAGAGCGGCGAGGAATTCCGCGTGCTGAACGTGCTGGCCTTCTTCACCCGGGACAGCGACACAGAGAGCGTCGTTGGCTTCAACGGTGAGCAGAAGATGACGGAGACCATCCTGTCTCTGACGAGCCATGACCTGCCGCTGGCCTGCTTCACGACCGGGCAGGGAGAGCGCATCCCGCGCGCCGATGACCCGGAGACCGCGGCGCTGTATGAGACGATCCGCGCGGCGGGCTTTACGATCGCGCAGATCGACCTGTCGGTCGAGGACATCCCGGACTCCTGCACCCTGCTGATCATCAACGGTCCGACCTCTGACTTCCCGACCGGCCGGTTCTTGGATATGCAATATGACTCCCCTATCACCAAGATCGACCGGTTCCTTGACGACTTTGGCTGTGTCTTTTATTTCCGCGACCCGGAAGCGGGCACCCTGCCCGTGCTGGAAGAGTTCTTAGCCGAGTGGGGGGTCGGCTTCTCCACGGCGGATACCGCGGGCACAGGATTTGCCAACTGCACGGTGCGCGATGGAGAGAATGCCATCTCCGGCGACCCCACCCGCATCAGCGGTATCTACGGGTCCTCCAGCGCCTTTGAAGACATTGCTTCCCTCTCTTCCCCGCCGAAGACGGTGTTCCACCGTGCCGCCGCCCTGTCGGTGCTCTGGCCGGGGGATGCCGGTTCTCTCAACTCAAACGGCCGGGTGATAGAACGCCTGTTCACCACATCGGACACGGCCACCGCCACAGACGCCACCGGCGGGACCGTGCGGGAAGGTTCCTTCCCCCTGCTGACCATGACGCATGAGACACGCGTGGTGGACAGCGAGTATATGACCGCCACCCTCTTTGTCTGCTCCACGACCGAATACTGGGCGCCCGCCTATCTCGGGAGCACGGCCTATGCCAACAGCGAAGTGCTGATCAGCATCCTGCGGGGGGCGGCGGCCACCACGGTCAGCGTGGCGGAGGAACTGGAATTCAAGTATTACAACGACCGCGCATTTACCGAATCGGAGGATGACGCCTCCAACGTGATCTATGCCCGGGATGAGGAGGGCAACATCCTCTGGCGCACGCATGCCGATGGCACGCGGGAGCGCATCATCCTGCGCACGATCCGCCCCATCACGGACGGGGAGAAGACCGCCTGGCTCTGGGTACTGGTCATATTGCCGGTGGTCGCCCTGGCCGGGGCGGGAACATTTGTCTGCCTGCGGCGCCGCGGCAGGTAGGAGGAGATGCCCATGAAAACGATCCAAAGGACACGGCGCACCCGCATCCTGCTGGTGGCACTGCTTGCCGCTTTTCTGATCCTGCTGTTGCTCTATCATCTGGTACTGCGCCCCTATCTGGAGGCGGAGGAACCACAGACCCCGGGCGTGACCCCCTCCGACGGGGAGGACGTCGGGTTCCAGAGCACGACCCTGCTGGTATATCCCCGGATCCAGCGGGCGGAGATGAAGAGCATCGAGGTGCGCAACGCCTATGATGACAAGACCGGGACATACACCGTCTACCGCTTCGTGCGGGATACGGAGGATGCCGACGCCGATGGCGATACCAACGACTTCATCATCGAGGGGTTCCCCAAGAACACCTTTGATGCCACAAAATTCTCCCAGCTGGTGGTGGACACCGGCTATGTCTCCTGCCTTGCCAAGCTCTCCGACCTTTCCTTCGTGGGGCTGGATGCGGCAGGGCTGAACGACCTGTACGCCCGCTATGGACTGGCGGAGGCCGACCACCCCAACTCCTTTGCCGTAACGAAACTGGAGGGGGAGACCTATACCGTCCACATCGGGAACAAGACCCCGGACGGCAACTATTACGCCCGCCTGGAGGGGCGAGACGCGGTGTATGTGCTGTATGCGGACCTGGAGCAATCGGTCCTGCAACCGGTCACCTATTTTGTGGACGCCGCACTGACGCCGGAGGCCGACTCCAGTTATGCCTATGCCTATATCCGCAACCTGACCATCTACCACGGGAGCAGTGTGGTTGACCTGATCCGCTATGGCAAGGAGATAGAGGAAGACCCCTATCTGATGTTCACCTATCTCCTCACCACGCAACGGGACGTCTTTCACGCCGCCTCAGTCTACGGGATGCTGGTGCCCTCTGCCGCCTATGCGCCAAACGACACCATGATCGACTCCGTGTTACAGAAACTGCCCGCCATGGAAGGGACCGAGGTGCTGAAACTGGGATTTGGGGACGATGACTTCAAAGAGGGGGGGCTGCTCTCCGATGTGGCCTACACCCTGCTCTACGACATGCCCTACAACATCACCTATGACGCAAACAACGACCCGGTATATGAAAAATGCAATTTCATCCGCTGTGTCCTGTTCGTCTCGCCCCGGCAGGCAGACGGGACTTTCCTGGTCGGCTCCATGTACTATGCCCTGGGGGTAGAGGACGCGCCCCTGTTCTGCAACATGATCGCACGGGTACCTTACAGCACGCTGTCCTTTTTGACCTACGACCGCGCCGCCTGGGCGCAGGAGCAGATCGTGACCACCTCGATCGACGATGTCTCCCGCATCACCCTGCAATTCGGCGGGACGCGTTATTCCTTCAGCATCATGGGGGACGGCTCTACCGCGCAGACGGTCATAGAAGAGAGCACCGGCTATACCTGGGCGTACAAGGGGCGGCGCCTGCCCTTCTCCTTAAATGAGCAGGGGTATTGTGACGATATCTCCCAGTTCCGTGAATGGTATATGTGCCTGATACTGGCCGACTATGAAGGGGACATCGCGACCGACAGCGGCATGACGCAGGAAGAGATAGACCGCTGGATGCAGGACGATACCCACTGTTCGCTGGTCATCACACTGACGATGGAAGACGGGCGCGTGTTCACCTACCGCTTCTTCCCTTATTCTGAGCGGCACTGCATGGTGTCTGTTTCCGGGGGCGGGCACGAGGAGATCGTGACCTTCTATACCCTGAACAGCGTGGTGCGGCGCATCGCGACCTCCGCCACCGATCTGCTGACCGGCGTGGAGGTCGATTCTGACCAGCGCTATTGAGGGGCGTGCGCCTCTGCATCCCTATGAGCCAGCCACACGGCTGGGAAAGGAACGATTATGTTTTTGAGCATGCTGTACCCCGATGAAGAACGTGCCGCGCGCGCCGCGCGGGGGGAGGGCATCCCGGCGATCAGCCCCCGCGTCTGTGAAGAGCTGGGGCTGTGCGCCCTGCTCCCGTTGCACGGGGGGGACCTGAGCAGTTACTTCAACGCCGACCCGGAGGTGATCACCTACCGTCAGGAGGTCTTTGAGGATATGGCGCGGGTGCCCGCGCTGTGCGCCGTGCTCCAGGAGGCGATCCCCGTACTGTCGGACATTCTGGAACTGCGCCATCTGGACGATGCCATGACCGGCGACAATGGAGAGTCCTATCTGTACAGCATTACCGAGATCGAATTGTATGTCAGCTGCATCGACCGGTTGCAGGCAGGGCTGGCGCCGCTGGCGACCGACCTGCACAGCCGCGCCTGCCGCGCCCTGTGCGAACGGATCCGGGAACTGGCAGAGAGCGACTATTACCGTGACCTGAACCAGCAGCTATCTGCCCTTGCCTCCCGCATCCGGGAGGTCAAGAGCGTGACGATCGGAGTCAATCTGGACGAGAAACTGAAGCCGGTGGAAGCGGGCGTGATCGCCGTCAACGCCGACCCGTTCAAGCCGGGGACCCTGCTGGACAAGATTCTGCGGATGAGCTTCCGGCGGGACAGCATGACCTGCATCGCCGCGCTGGTCCCCTTTGACCGTGAGCATTCCGAGAACCGGCAGGACGCCCTGACCTATGCCTTCCACGGGGCATTGCAGGAGGTCTTCCGTTCCTCGGTAAAAGGCTGGCGCCAGATCGTGAGCCATTATGTGCTGGAGAATACCGATCTCCTGCTGCGCATTTTGCCGGAGATAGAATTCCTCTCCCGCGGGGCGGCCATGATCCGCGCCCTGCGCGACAAGGGCGAGCCGCTCTGCTTCCCTACCCTGTGCCCGCCGGATGAAAAGGCGCTCTCCCTGCAGGGGGTCTACAATGCGCACGTGGCCCTGCAGATCGATACACCCATGGTGCAAAACGACTTTGCCTTTGACGACCGGGGGCGCCTGTACGTGCTCACCGGGCCGAACCGGGGTGGGAAATCGGTCATCACCTGCGCCATCGGCCAGGCCCAGGCGCTGTGCCAATTGGGCCTGCCTGTCCCGGCCGTTGCGGCCACCGTGTCCCCGGTGGATGGCATCTATACCCACTTCCCGGAGGGGGCGGAGGACACGATCGACCGGGGGCGGCTGGGTGAGGAATGCCAGCGCCTGCGCGAGATCTTTTCCTGCATGACAGAAAACTCTCTGGTCCTGCTGGACGAATCCCTCTCTTCGACCGGCGCGTATGAGGCCGCCTGCATCGCCGAGGAACTGCTGGCCGCTTTTGGCGTCCGGCGCGTGCGGGGCATCTTTTCCACGCACCTGCATGAGGTCGCCTCTGCCGTCCCCTCCATCAATACCCGCTCTCAGGCGGCGGGGGGCGTGGCACTGGACAATCTGGTAGCCGGGATGGAGGAGGGCGAGCGCTCCTTCCGTATGGCGCGGCGCGCCCCGGACGGCAAGAGCTACGCGCGTGACATCGCCGCCCGCTACGGCCTCTCCTTTGAAGAGATCGTGGCCGCCGGGCAAAAGTAACCATGCAAAAAACCGCCCCGCACGTTGCTTGCAACGTGCGGGGCGGTTTTTTCCCCTATCAAGCAAGATCTGCCTGCGTCAGGGCGGAGAAGGCCGGGTCGGCCGAGAGGGTGGCAGAGAGGCGGGTGGCCTCCTTCTCTATCCGGTATTCCAGATAGGAGAGCAGGACACTGTCCCCGCCCTCCAGCACATGGGAAACGTCCTTTTCCCGTATGCGCAGGAACATAAAACTGTCTTCATCAAACAGGGGGCCGCTCATCTCACCCACCGCCGGGAGCGGGGCCGCCGTATCCCCCAACAGCGTGCGGTACTGCCGCAGGGTCAGGTAGATGCCATCGGTCAGGTCCTCGTCGCTACTGGGGGACATGGCGCGTGCCACCTCAGCAAAGCCCTGGTCGGTCGAAACGCCTTCCAATGCGCGGCCGATCTGCTCCGCGCGGGTCTTGGCCCAGTTCAGGGCGATGGTATCGGAGGTGCCGCCGGTGGAAAATGTGACGGTCAGGGAGAGGGCGCAGAAGACCTCTGGATCCGTCACAAAGGCGCGCAGTGCCTCCTCCGACGTAGCAGGGATCATATCCGCGCGGGACAGGAGCAGAGAGCGGCATACCTCGGCACGCAACAGGGTGCGGTAGACCGTGTCCGTCATGTGCAGTTCTGTCAGGTGGTCGATGTAGTCCCGGCGCGTATCAAAAGAGTCGATGATCTGCTGGATGCGGACATCCATCTCGCTCTCTACCGTTTCCCCCCAGGGGTCCAGCCCATAGGCCACCGCCACGGTAAAGATGCCAAACAGATCGCCCACCGCCGCACTGACGCGATCGCGCAGGCGGGCGGCATTTTCTTCCTCCGTGTCTCCCTCACGGGTGCAGTCTTCTGCGTAATTATAGAAAAAGAAGGTCAGCAGTTCGGCAGTCACGTCCCGCCCCTCCAGCGTGGTCAGGACACGGCGCTGGGCATCCGTAGACTTCTCGACCCGGTATTTGGAGCAGCCCGACAGCGGCAGGCAGAGCAACAGACATAGGGCACAGCAGAGCAGGGCGCGGAAAAAACGGTTCTTCTTCATGATATCTTCCTTTCCGGAAATGGAACAGATGTTCCTTGCTATTGTACCAAAGTAATATGTATATTCTGTGAATAAGGGGAAGGGCGGCCGCTTTTTTTCACAAAATCGGTGCCTTGCCCCTTCACAAATAGCAAAAAGAAGTGTATAATAGAAGTATAAACTTGTACGCAGGAGGAAAAAGATGGAACAGGAATATGCGATCGCCCTGTCGGAGGTGATCCGGGATCAGCGTCTGGAAACGATCTATCTGCCGGACAAAGCAGAAAACATCATGATCCATTCCCCGGATGTGAACCGGCCGGGCCTCCCACTAGTGGGCTTCTTTGACCATTTTGAAAAAGCCCGGCTGGAGATCATCGGCAAGGTGGAATATCTGTACCTGAAGCAGCTCTATGATAATGAGCGGCGGGAGAGCCTGTCGCGCCTGTTTGCCGCCAGCCCTGCCGGGGTCATCGTCACCTCCCAGTTGGAAGTGTTTGAAGAGATGCACCTGCTGGCGCAGGAATACCGCGTGCCGCTGTTGCGCACGGAGAAGCGCACCAGCAACTTCATGGCCTCCCTCATCTCCTATCTGAACGTATGTCTGGCACCGCGCATGACCCGCCACGGGGTGCTGGTCGATGTATACGGAGA
Organism: uncultured Ruminococcus sp.; assembly: GCA_964463735.1. Lineage (GTDB taxonomy): Bacteria > Bacillota > Clostridia > Oscillospirales > CAG-272 > UBA1740. The sequence goes on from CAYXDB010000016.1 coordinate 14,600, forward strand.
AGGGCTGTTGCTTTTGGGGGACAGCGGTATCGGCAAGAGCGAGACCGCCATCGAGCTGGTCAAGCGCGGCCACCGGCTGGTCGCCGATGACGCGGTGCAGATCAAGCGCGTCTCCGACCGCACCCTGGTGGGCGAGGCGCCGGAGATCATTCGCCACTATGTGGAACTGCGCGGCATCGGCATCGTGGATATACGCCGCCTCTTTGGCATGGGCGCCGTGCAGAACACGGCCCGGATCGAACTGGTCGTGCACCTGGAACCGTGGGAGAGCGGCAAAATGTATGACCGCATCGGGCTGGATAATGAGACGACCGAACTGCTGGGCGTCAGCGTCCCCTCCATCACCCTGCCGGTATGCCCCGGGCGCAATATGGCCGTGGTGCTGGAGATCGCCGCCATGAACCACCGGCAGAAAAAGATGGGCTACAACACCGCCGAGGAATTCAACCGCCGCCTGATGGAACAGATGCAGAAAAATGCCCCGCCTGCCGCGTCCGCACCGGATCTGGATACGCTGGATGCGTCACTTTGAGAAACAGAAAGGAGAAGGTATGTCAAACATCTGGCACGATATGCAGCCCTCCCGCATTGCCCCGGAGGATTTTGTCTGCGTGATAGAGATCTCCAAGGGGAGCCGCAAGAAGTATGAACTGGATAAGGAGACGGGGATGATCATTTTGGACCGCATCCTCTACACCTCCACCCACTACCCGGCCAATTACGGTTTCATCCCCCGCACCTACGGGGACGACGGTGACCCGCTGGATGTCTTGCTGGTCTGCGCCGAGCCGCTGGAACCGCTGACGCTGGTGCGCGCCTATCCGATCGGGGTCATCTCCATGATCGATAACGGGCGCAACGACGAAAAGATCATCGCCATCCCCTTCAACGACCCAAACTACAACATGTACACCGGCATCCAGGATCTCCCCCCGCACCTCTTTGACGAGATGCGCCACTTCTTCTCCGTCTATAAGACGCTGGAGGGCAAGGAGACCGCGGTGAACGAGGTCTCCGGGCGGGAGGACGCCCTGCGCATCATTGCCGAGGCGATCGCCGCCTACGAAAAACGCTATCCCAATACCTGAAAGACCACTTATATAATAGGAGGAAAGTATCATGAAATGGATCACATGTAAAAACTACGATGAGGCATCCCGCGCCGCCGCAGAACTGCTGGCCGCGCAGATCCGCGAGAAGCCGCAGGCCGTACTGGGCCTGGCGACCGGTTCTACCCCGGAGGGGCTCTACCGTGAACTGATCGCCCAGTATCAGGCGGGCAAACTGGACTTTTCCGGGCTGACGACCGTCAACCTGGATGAATACTACCCCATTGCCCCCACACACGAGCAGAGCTATCGGTATTTTATGGAGGAGCACCTGTTCCGCCATGTCAACATCCCGCATGAGCGCACCTATGTGCCGAACGGGCAGGCAACCGACCCGGTCGCCGCCGGGCAGGCCTATGATGCCCTGATCGAGCAGCTGGGCGGGATCGACCTCCAGTTGCTGGGCGTGGGGCAGAACGGCCACATCGGGTTCAACGAGCCGGGGGATGCCCTGGTCGAGGGGACGCACGTCACCGCGCTGACCGACAGCACCATCCGCGCCAATGCACGTTTCTTTGCAAGTGAGGCAGATGTGCCCACCCACGCCATGACCATGGGGATGGGCAACATCCTGCGTGCCCGCCGCATCGTGCTGATGGCCTGCGGCAAGGCCAAGCATGCGGCGATCGAGGCACTGCTGGACGAGCGCATCACGACCCAGGTGCCCGCCACCCTGCTGAAGTTGCATCCGGATGTGACCATCGTATGTGACGAAGAGGCCTACAACGGATGAAGACCGCGATCATACACGCGCTGGTGCAGGGGTCTTACCACACGGTGGAGACCGAGGGGGGCGTGATCACGGCCCTTTACCGGGAAACAGAGGGGCATGCCCCCCACGCAGACCGCCTCATCGATGCACACGGGGCAGAATTGCGCCCCGGGCTGGTGGAGATCCATTCCCACGGATGCATCGGCCACGATACCATGGATGGAGACGCCCTGCCGGAACTGGCACGCGCCTACCGCGCGGCGGGCGTGACGACCTGGTACCCCACGACCATGACGGAAAGCGATGCCCACATTCGCGCGGCACTTTCGCAACACACGGGTGTCCCGGGCGGGGCATGCATCCCCGGTTTCCATCTGGAGGGGCCCTATATCAATCCTCAATACAAGGGGGCACAGCGCGCCGAGGACATCCGAGACCCGGATCCGGAGACGTTTGCCACCTATCCCCATGTGGCGCTGGTCACTGTGGCGCCGGAGCGCCCCGGCGCCATGGAATTCATCCGCCGGGCGACTGCCGCCGGTGTGCGCGTGTGCCTGGGGCATACCGCCTGTGATTACGACACCGCCTGTGCCGCCTTTAAAAACGGTGCCGTGTGTTTGACGCATACCTGCAATGCGATGCCGCCCTTCCATCACCGGGACCCCGGCCCGATCGGCGCGGCCATCGACTGCGGCGCTTACGTGCAGGTGATATCCGATGGGTTACACCTGTGCCGCAGTATGGTCACCATGCTGTACCGTACCTGCGGGCCGGCGCCATGGAATTCATCCGCCGGGCGACTGCCGCCGGTGTGCGCGTGTGCCTGGGGCATACCGCCTGTGATTACGACACCGCCTGTGCCGCCTTTAAAAACGGTGCCGTGTGTTTGACGCATACCTGCAATGCGATGCCGCCCTTCCATCACCGGGACCCCGGCCCGATCGGCGCGGCCATCGACTGCGGCGCTTACGTGCAGGTGATATCCGATGGGTTACACCTGTGCCGCAGTATGGTCACCATGCTGTACCGTACCTGCGGGCCGGACCGCATGATCCTGATCAGCGATTCCATGCAGGCGACCGGCCTGGGGGACGGCACGTATCTGTTCGGCGGTCAGCCGGTCACCGTGCAAGGGGGCGTTGCCCGTACGGAGACCGGGGCGCTGGCCGGCAGTACCACCACCCTCTTTGGCTGTGTCCAGCAGGCGATCGCCTTTGGCATACCGGAGGACGATGCCTACCGCATGGCTTCCGAAACGCCGGCCGCCATGATGGGCCTGCGCAAAGGGCTCCTGGCCCCCGGCTACGCCGCTGAATTCCTGCTGTTGAAAGACGGCCGCCTCCAGGGCACTTTGGTCCTGACCGCAGATAACGCATGACCGCACAAAATACATGCCTGCCCCCGGGAAACGGTGCACCGTTTCCCGGGGGCAGGCTATATAAAGCGCATCAGTTGGCCGAGGCCTCCCAGGCGGAACGCAGGCAGGCGACCGCCGCGGTCATCTCTGCGCCAGGGGCGGCAGGATCGCGCAGGATCCCCTCGATCGATACCTGGCCGGTATAGCCGATGCGGCGCAGGGCGCGAAAGACCGCCACATAGTCATCCGGGTCGGTGGCGGCCGGCAGGCGGCGCCCCGCCTGTGCCGCTACGTGTACATGCGCCAGTGCGCCGGCGCAGGCCAGCAGGTCCTCCGGCCGCTCTCCCACCTGGCCCATGTGATATACATCGGCCAGCAGACGCACGGAGGGGTGCCCCACCGCCTCTACGATCGCGCGGCCATCCGCCGTCGTGCGGATGAGGTTGCATTCTGACAGCGGCTCAACGGCGCAGATCCAGCCGTAATGCGCCAGCAGGGGCGCGGCCGTCTCCCGCAGGAAGGTGACCACTTCCTCCCGCGCCGCCTCACTGCTCTGCCCGTCTACCCGCCCGCGGGCCCCGCTGGAACCAAAGACGACGATACGTGCACCGAGGGGGGCCAGTTTTTCTAATTGAGCCGCCAGGAATTCCCCTGCCGCCGCATGATCCTTGTGCGGCCCTGTCAGAGGATAGCGTGCACCGGGGAACATACAGTTGTAGGCGCGGCAGGCAAGCCCCCGTGCCTGCAGGTGCGCGGCCAGTGCCGCCACGGCGGCGGGCTTCTCCTGCTCAAAAGAAGAGAAATTCAGCTCCACATAGTCGGCACCGGCCGCGCAGGCCGCCTCCCACATGGCATTGACACGCCAGTCCAGACACATCCCGATCTGCATATATCCTGCCTCCTTGCTATCTGCGGGGGCGCTCCCCCTTTGGTACCTCTATTATAATCCCGGCGGCCGCATCTGTCAAGTGTTGCGGCATTTTTCCTGTGTGCCGGGGTGGAGGAAGGGACTGCGCTGTCAATGAAGCGGTTGCTCCGCAACCATGAAGCGGCGCACTGCGCCATGAAGCACTCGCTACGCTCGTATGAAGCGAAGCGCACTCTCCCCTCCGTGAGCCGGAGGCTCGCTTCACAGGGCAGAGCCCTGCTTCATTTTTCATGCACCGCAGGTG
>CAYXDB010000017.1:0-18912 GCA_964463735.1 uncultured Ruminococcus sp.
GGTGTATGATACGCCTTCTCTGGAGGCTGTGCGCCAGAGCAGAGAATACCTGCGTCAACTGGGCCAGTAACAAGTACCTCCTCATCCTGGCAAAAGTGCGCCGTTGCAACGGGCAATTTCCACGGCCGTGGAAATTGCCCGTTTTCTATTGACATTTCATAGAGAAAATGATACAATCCTATTGAATAAAACTGTCTGTTTTAGGAGGACACCATGCATCGTGACCGACTACCGGAACTCCTGCACGATCTGGGCTGGTCGCTCCCCGCGCATACAGGCCTGGTAAGAAGCCCCGTTGCGACGCTCCGCATCGTGCCGGACGACCTCGAAACGATCCTGTATTTCCATACGGATCAGCAGTTGGCGCGCGGCCTGGTATGGCTCAAGCAACGAGAGACGATGCACGGAAAGAACTTTCAGGAAGAGGCGGCAGAGCAGAAACTGACGCTTATCCTGACAGGGAAAGAGACCATCCTATTGCCGGATGCCATGCGGCGCCTGTTGCGGGTGTGTGCCCTGATGGGATACAGCACGGTGGTCTGGCATACGCACGGTTACCATCCCCGCGGCGGTCTGCCACGGTATAGCGGCGCTTATACACCAGAGGAACTGCACGCACTGGATGTTTATGCTGACTCCCTTGGCATCGAATTGGTCCCCGGTACATATGCCACCATTGAGGAGGCGCAGGAAGCGGCACCGCTCCGTGAACGATATAGTTTTGAACCGGAAGAGATCGACCCTCCAGTTACATTGGCGCGGGTCCTCCGGACGTTTTCTACCTGCTTTTCGACGCAGCGCGTCCATATTCGCTTAGAAGGTGCTATGTCACCGGATATGGCGAAACGATATGCCGCTGACACATTGGGGACATATCTGTCCGCCTTATCCCCGCTGGTCGCCACGGCAGAACACTATGGGCGACACCTGTTGCTGGATAGCGCCCCATTGTTCGAAAGCTTGGATCTGACGCCATATGCGGGCGCCTACTATTCCGCACGCGTGCCGGAGGACGTCTTGTCTTCTCTGCCTGAAAATATCTCGCTGATATGTAGCCACATTCCGGACAGTGAACTTCTCCCAAACGAAAGCATATCCGTCCACAAAGCCTTCTTGCGCGAGGTGTGGTCCTCCTGCAGTGTATCGTTTGCACCCGGGGCGCCCTGCTGCGCGGCGGATGAAACACATATCGAGGAAGTATGGCGTGCTTGTAGCGCACAACATGTGACGCATTTCTGCATGGAATTATCACAAACGCCATTCTCCATCGTCAGCCCGTGGCAGGCGGCCTTGCCCGCCCTCTTCTATGCGGCTACATTGGTGTACCGTCAGCCGGCCAAAATGGCTGGTGCACGATTCTTTGAAGCCTTGACTGGTCTCCCGCTAGATACATACCGCGCCATGGTTTGGCCCTGCTTCACCTTCCCAGAATGGTGCCTGGGGCGGGGGACTGCCGCGCTCCTGCTGGAAAACGATCCGTTGCTGGGCCAGTGCGATACACCCCTTCAATCGCATAGCGCCCAACTCGCACTCACACTCCAACAACAGGTGCGTGCTTTACGTGGCGCTACCTGTCTCCCCACCTATCTGCCTCTCCTGCAAGTACAGAAGGCATTGTTGCCTCTGTTACAATACAGTAACGGTTGCCCGGCACTCTTGCGCCATGTTTATGCCTGCGGCGAGCCGGACGATATGGCCGCATGCTTAAAACGCATACGGCGGGTGCAGGCAGCCTATGTCCGCTATCTGGCACTCTATCGGGAACTTTGGATGCAGGAGTACGACCCTGCCGCTTTCCTTACGGTAGAGCGATATTTGGGCGGTCTGCTTTGGCGTTGGCAGATGACCGAACGCTCGATGGTGGATCGCCGCAACGGCCATCCGTCCTCCGTGGGGGAATGGACGGTACCTGCACCGGATATACCGCCCACCCCCGCAACGCCGACTGACGAAAATACCGATCACCCGATCGATATGGAATAAAAAATAAATAAAAGGAGAATACACATGCATTTTACTAACGAGAAGATCAAAATGACCATCGACCTGCTGGCAAAACAGCGAGATCGGCACCGTTCTGAGATCACCGAAGTTTTGTATCTACCGTGTGGGTATAAGACCGGCAATGATCTGCCGTCCGTCTCGGATATGAAGCCTTATGACCTGAACGGGTATTTTGGTGATGGAAAGGACAGCCACGCCTGGTTCTATCTCCATGTGGTGCGCCCGGCAGAGATGGTGGGGGAAGAGATGCACCTGGATGTACGCACCGACTTCACCGGCTGGGATGCAGATAAGCCGCAGTTTATTGCGTATGTCGATGGCAAGATGCGGCAGGGCTTGGATGTCAATCATACCGACCTCTTGTTGGAGGGGAAGGATGAGTTTGATATCTTCCTGTACGCCTATACCGGCCAGTTGATGCCACGTGCGCAGTTCCGCGTGTATCTGTACTCGTTGGATCGTGACGTAGAGAAACTGTATTATGACATGCTGGTGCCTCACCAGGTCATGGGGTTCCAGGATACCAACAGCCTCATCTATGCTACGATCATGAAGCATTTGGATCACGCGGTAGATCTGCTGAATCTGCTGGAGGTGCCGTCCCCTGCATTCTATGAGAGCGTGCGCGTGGCGGATGCTTATATGCAAGAAGAGTTCTACGAAAAATATTGCCACGAGCAGGATGCGACCACCATCTGTATCGGGCACACGCATATCGACTGCGCCTGGCTCTGGACGCTCCAGCAGACACGGGAAAAGGTACAGCGCTCTTTCTCTACGGTCATCGAATTGATGAAGCGCTATCCGGAGTACAAATTCATGTCATCGCAGGCACTGCTGTACAAGGATGCCAAAGAGGAAGCGCCGGAGCTGTATGAAGAGATCAAGAAAATGGTCGCCGCAGGTCGCTGGGATGTAGAAGGCGCCATGTGGGTCGAGGCTGACTGTAACTTGAGCAGTGGGGAGAGCCTGGCCCGCCAGGTCATCTATGGCAAGCGGTTCTTCCAGCAGGAATTTGGCGTCAACAGCCATATTTTGTGGTTGCCGGACGTATTCGGGTATTCTGCCGCCCTCCCGCAGATCCTGCGCCGTTGCGGGGTAGACTGGTTCGTCACCTCTAAGATCAGCTGGAACGAGCAGAACATGATGCCCTATGACACCTTCCGGTGGAAGGGGCTGGATGGTACGGAGATCAATTCCTATTTCCTGACCGCGCAGGATAAGACGCGTAACGCATCTATGGCACGTGGCACCACGTACGTAGGCAATACCAAGGCGCCCATGATCGCCGGTACGTATTACCGGTATCAGCAAAAAGATCTGAACAACGAGGCCATCTTGACCTACGGTTACGGAGACGGCGGCGGCGGTCCCACCAAGGAACACATCGAGTTGATGCGCCGTACAGCCTATGGTATCCCCGGTTGCCCGAACAGCAAGAGCGAGTTCGCCAGCGATGCTCTGGCACGCCTGGCGCGTAAGATGGAGGGGAATCCCCGTGTCCCGAAGTGGCAGGGAGAATTGTACCTGGAGTTCCATCGTGGTACGTTGACCAGCATTGCAAAAAATAAGCGTAACAATCGGAAAAGTGAGTTCCTGTATCAGAATACCGAAATGCTGTGTGAGATGGCACATGTGCTGACCGGTCTGCCTTTCCCCAAAGCCTCCCTGCACGAAGGATGGGAGATGATCTTGACCAACCAGTTCCACGATATCATCCCCGGTTCTTCCATCAAAGAGGTCTATGACGTGTGTGACAAGGATTATGCCACGATCCGCACATTGGGAGAAAATGCCCGGAGCGCCGCCCTGGATGCTTTGAAGAAGAAGATCCAAGCCGAGGGGAAAGCCATTGTATTCAACCCGCATTCCTTCCCGGGCAAGGGGATCATCCGCTGGAAGGATCGTGCCTGCTACGTAGAAAATATTCCTGCAAAGGGATATTGCGTAATGGATCCGGCACCGCAGGCTTCCAGGATCACCGTGGAGGGACGTACAGTAAATACCCCGTTCTATACAGTCGTCTTTGATGAGGCGTATCGCATCACATCTCTTTATGACAAAAAGAACAATCGTGAAGTTTTGCGCGATGGAGAACTTGGTAACCGCATGGTCGTGCACGAAGATCGCCCGTATCAATATGATAACTGGGAGATGTCCGCCTATCATGAAGACAAGACCTATGAGGTCGATGGCGTATCGGATGTGAAACTGATAGACGAGGGGGCGCGGTTTGGCGTGCAGATCACCCGCCCGCATATGCAGAGCACGATCTGCCAGACGATCTGGTTCTACAACGATCTGCCGCGTATCGATTTTGAGACCCACGCGGATTGGCACCAGCATCATCAGTTGCTGTGCGTCTGCTTCCCGGTCGATATCAACGCCGATCATGCCACATATGACACACAGTTTGGTACGATAGAAAGACCGACACATAGCAACACCAGTTGGGATGAAATGAAGTTCGAAGTGTGCGGCCACAAATATGCCGACCTGTCAGAAGGAAATTATGGCGTCAGCCTTTTGAATGATTGCAAGTACGGTCATGATATCCATGATGGCGTCATTAAAATGACGCTTATCAAGTGTGGCACGTATCCCGATGAAGAAGCGGATATTGGTGAGCACCAGTTTACCTATTCTCTTTATCCGCATGCTGGGGATCTGCATGCAGCAGACACGGTCCATCTTGCCTATGATCTGAACTGCCCGTTGCAGGTCGTGGAAGGAGAGGCGGGAGATGGTACTCTGCCGCAGTCATTCTCCCTGATCTCTTGCGATGCACCGAACGTGATCGTGGAAACGGTCAAGGAAGCCGAAGACGGCGAGGATATGATCCTGCGCATGTATGAGACGGCTAACGCCCGCACACAGACCACATTGCAGTTTGGGTTCCCTGTGTCTGCCATCCTGTCCTGCGACATCATGGAAAATGATGAGCACCTGTTGGATACAGACGGCAAGTCTGTCACTTTGACGGTGAGACCGTTTGAGATCGTTACGCTTCGCGTAGTCGCAAAGAAATAAAACAACGGCATGGAAGAAAAACTTTGGTACCGGCGTCCTGCCTCTTCATGGGAAGAGGCAGTGCCGCTGGGCAATGGTCGCCTGGGGCTGATGGTCTATGGTGGTATAGAGACCGAGCAGATACAACTCAGTGAAGAAAGCATGTGGTCAGGCTATCCAATGCAGGGAGCAGACAACTCGGCCTGCCGGGAGCATCTGGATGAGATGCGTGCGCTCCTTTTTTCCGGGAAATATGCCGAGGCTGAAGCGCTGTGCGAGCGCTATATGGTATGTGCCCATTTTGACCGTGCGGCTTATGGGAGTTATGAGCCGGCCGGCACGTTGACAGTGCAGATGATCAACGGTGGTGCGATCACAGATAGCCGTAATTATAGGCGGGAGTTGGATCTGTACGATGGCGTCTGCGCGGTGACCTTTGGTAAAGAACAGCGCCGCTATTTCGTTTCGGACCGGCATCAGGTCAGCGTGGCGGAATTCGCAGGACAAGAAGGGTTCCAGTTGCGCGCCTTCTTTGAGCGGGAGAATTGTCAGATCCATTATGCTGACAACGGCGAGATATGCGTGGAAGGGAAGTTCCCGGGAGAAAAGGGGCTCTCCTGGTGCACCCTGATCGTACCGCAGGGGCAACAGATCTATGGTGGTAGCGATTCGGAGCGCAAGGCATCTTTTGCGCGCGGGGGACGCATCCTCTATTGGATGACCACCGCCACTACGTTTTCCGGGGAGGGCGACCCGCAAGCGGTCTGCCGCGCCAGGATATTGTCTGCCCGGCAGGCAGGGATCGATGCCGTGTACCGTGACCATCTGTGCGCCCATCGCCAGATAATGGCCCGTGTATCGTTTTCGTTGGAAACGGATCCACTTGAGGCGGCTTCCCGGGCGTGCCTGACGACTGACGAACGGCTGGAGGCGATCCGCCGCGGAGAAAAAGATACTTCCTTTTCTGTTTTGTACTTTAATTTTGGCAGATATCTGTTGGCAGCAACTTCGCGCGGCTTGTTGCCTAGCAATCTACAAGGCATCTGGGCAAAGAACACCACGCCCCCCTGGCAAGCAGATTTCCATATCAATATCAACTTGCAAATGATGTATTGGCCGGTCGAAGTACTGGGCATGGGAGATCTGGCGGAGCCGTTTTTCCGTTACGTGGAAGGACTGGTACGACCAGGAGAACATACAGCACAGGTGCAGTACGGGTGCCGCGGTTGGGTCGCCCATACGATCGCCAACCCCTTCGGTTTTACCTCCCCCGGCACACATCCCTCGTGGGGGGCCTTCACCTGCGCGGGCGCCTGGTGCTGTCGCCATTTTTGGGAACATTATCGGTATACCGGCGATCTGGCGTTTTTGCGCCGCGCCTATCCGGTCATAGCCGGGAGCGCCCGCTTCTTTTTGGATTTTCTGGTCGAGGATCCCGGCACCGGTCGCTGGGTGACCGCCCCCTCCAACTCGCCTGAAAACCATTATCGTGACCCCGCGAGCGGCGCTACCGTTTCCATGTGTGCCGGACCCGCGATGGACAATACGATCCTTTCCGAACTGTTTTCTGTTACGCTGGAAGCCGCCGCGCTGGTCGGAGAGACCGACCAGGATCTCTTGGATGCATGCCGCCTGGCATTGTCCAAACTACCCCCCCTACAATTGGGGCGGCATGGACAGATCTGGCAACATGATTTTGAAGAGACGGAACCGGGGCACCGCCACATCTCACACCTGTATGGTCTTTACCCCGCCGCCGTGATCACCCGGGAAAAGACACCAGATCTTTTTGCGGGGGCGCGTGTCAGCTTGCAGCGTCGGCTGGATCATGGGGGCGGCCACACCGGTTGGAGCCTTGCGTGGATCATCTGCTTTTACGCCCGCCTATTGGATGGCGCTATGGCGGAAAAGATGCTCTGCCGTCTGTTCGCGCAGGGGACGCATCGCAATCTGTTTGATTATCATCCCACTGCCTTTTTCCAGATCGATGGCAACCTTGGCGCCACGGCGGGAATAGCGGAAATGCTGTTGCAAAGTCATGAGGATGTGATCCGGCTCCTGCCTGCGATCCCTTCTACATGGCACACCGGCTCCTTCTCCGGTCTCCGTGCACGGGGCGGTTTCTCCTTCGATGTAACTTGGGAAAATGGTCGCGTCTGTTCCTGCCGCGTCACCTCCCTGTGCGGGAATCCGCTTACCGTATCCGGGAACGGGCAGGTCCGCCACCTGGAGACGGAAGCAGGGAAGCAGTACCTGCTGGAATTTTAAGAAAGCGCCCTGTCTGACGCACTTGTACGCCAGACAGGGCGCTTTTATATCGCATTTTTGTGGGGGTAGTTTTGTTTGTGATGCGAGAATAAAAAGAAAAACGAACACGGCAATTTTTTCTGTGCGCTTGACAGCGCAAGCATCCTGTATTATAATGAATGCATCATACCACTGAAAGCCACACTATGCCAGGGGTGTGAAAACGTAACAAATGGAAGGAACATCGTTATGAGACTATGTGTACCAATACCGTGCTTTTTTGGAGCACTCCCGTTTACAGAAGCCATACGTCGTGTAGCATCACTGGGGTATGACGCCATTGAGACATATGCATGGCGCGATCTGGAACCTGATAGCGTGCGTGCTACATGTGAAGAGACCGGGGTGGAATTTGTCAGTATGTGTACTACCGAATTCCGGATGACGGATCCTGCATTCCGCCAGGAATGGCTCAAGGGGCTGCGCGAAACATGCACAGCGGCACGCCGGATGGGTGTCAAACGGTTGATCACACAGGTAGGCCCGGATACCGGCGCCCCACGGCAAGAACAGCATGCGGCGATCGTTACGACATTAAAAGAAGCGCGGGGGATCCTGGAGGATGCCGATGTCACTGTTATGCTGGAGCCGCTCAATACATTGGTCGACCATCCCGGATACTATCTCGTCTCATCTTCCGAGGGATTGGATATCGTGCGCGAGGTCGATCATCCTCATGTAAAACTTGTTTATGATATCTATCACCAACAGATATCGGAAGGGAACATCATACCGACGGTCACGCAGAATCTGGCCCATATTGCACATTTGCACAGCGCGGGGCATCCTGGGCGCCATGAATTGCAAGCAGGGGAAAACAATTATCAGGCCATTTTCGCGGCAATCGACCAGGCGGGTTATACCGGCGCATGCGGTCTGGAATATTTTCCGCTACAGGATCCGATCGAAAGTCTGCTGGAAGCGCGCCGTATATACGGGAAACCGGCCAAGCCTGATATCCGGTAAGTGGCGGTATCCACCTGGCGAATACAGAAAAATGTTAGGAAAATAAAAGCCGATCCAGTATAAATCTCCTCAAGACACAAATAATAGTATCACGATTTGAATTGAAGGAGATCGATATATGAAAGCAACGGGAATTGTCAGAAGAATAGATGATCTGGGGCGCGTAGTGATACCAAAAGAAATCCGCCGCACGATGCGTATCCGTGAAGGAGACCCACTGGAGATCTATACAGATAGAGAAGGGGAAGTAATATTCAAAAAATATTCTCCCATTGGGGAACTGGCAACTTTTGCGGCCCAGTATGCGGATACCCTGCAAAGAATATGCGGCATGGCTGTCGTGATCTGCGATAGGGACGTGGTGATCGCCTGCGCCGGTGTCTCGCGCAAGGAATATGCGGATAAGCGCGTTTCAGCCGACATGGAAGCAATCATGGAAGGGCGTTCGTTATATGCCTACAAGACAGGTGGCGATTGCATCGCCGTCACAGCAGAGCACAGTGGGCATCAAATCCATTGCGCCATGCCGATCATGGCAGAAGGGGATGTGATAGGGTGCGTTGCATCCGTCATCCCCCTGGCAACAGAGCCAAATGCTGTGCAAGCACCGGAAGATGTGGAGATCAAACTGATACAAACAGCCGCCATTTTTTTGGGAAAACAATTAGAATCTTGAGTTTTGCGTCTGGATAGCTGCGTGTTATTTCAAGGCAGATATTCTTATCGTTAAAAAAGGCCGGCAGACCGGCTTTTCCCCTCTGCATACCGATAGACCAGCAAGGGGAGGTTCGTTTGCCGGTTTGGCTGCGCTGATGTATACGCGCAAAGATTTTTCCGGGGCCTTCTGCTGCCACGATCAAAAAGGAAGGCTCTGGATATATCTGTGATTTTTTCTGGACTATTTCGCAGATCTATGGTATAATATCAACAAGGGCGATCGCCTGCAGGTGTGTAGACCAGACCGTGCATGCGATCATTGAAAAAGGAGGATAAGTATGGCAATACGGATCGATGGAAAGCAGGTTTCTTTAGAAATACGTGAGCAGATGCGCGAAGAGGTCGCCACTTACATACAAAAAACGGGTGTGGTGCCAGGCTTAGCCGTGATCCTGGTGGGGAACGATCCTGCCTCTGAGGTGTACGTGCGTAACAAGCATCGCGCCTGCGAGTCAGTCGGCATGTATTCCCGTGTGATCACTTTGCCGACTGCTGTGACAGAGGCGGAATTGCTGGCGAAGATCGACGCCCTAAATCACGATGAGCAGATCCATGGGATACTGGTACAGCTCCCGCTCCCCTCGCACATATCTGCCGAGCATATCACACAAGCGATCGATCCGCGCAAAGACGTTGATGCCTTCCATCCGTTCAACATTGGGCGCATGATGTGCGGCGATCCAATGTTCTGGCCGTGCACTCCTGCCGGCGTGATGGAATTGCTCCATCACTATCATATTCCGATAGAAGGACGCGAATGCGTGGTCGTGGGGCGCAGTAACATCGTGGGAAAACCGCAGATGTTGCTATTGTTGCAAGAGAACGGTACGGTCACGGTGGCACATTCCCGTACCAAGGACCTGGCGGATGTGACGCGCCGCGCGGATATTCTGGTCGTGGCAGTAGGGAAACCACAATTTATTACCGGGGACATGATCAAACCAGGGGCAGTCGTCATAGACGTTGGCATCAATCGTATGCCGGATGGCCATCTGTGCGGAGACGTGGATCATGCCACAGCAGAAGCGGTCGCCTCTGCCATAACGCCTGTACCCGGCGGTGTTGGTCCCATGACGATCACCGATAGAAGGACGCGAATGCGTGGTCGTGGGGCGCAGTAACATCGTGGGAAAACCGCAGATGTTGCTATTGTTGCAAGAGAACGGTACGGTCACGGTGGCACATTCCCGTACCAAGGACCTGGCGGATGTGACGCGCCGCGCGGATATTCTGGTCGTGGCAGTAGGGAAACCACAATTTATTACCGGGGACATGATCAAACCAGGGGCAGTCGTCATAGACGTTGGCATCAATCGTATGCCGGATGGCCATCTGTGCGGAGACGTGGATCATGCCACAGCAGAAGCGGTCGCCTCTGCCATAACGCCTGTACCCGGCGGTGTTGGTCCCATGACGATCACCATGCTCTTAAAAAATACGTTGCGTGCCGCGCAGGCTACGACCGATATGCTAGAGAAAAAATGAGCACCTGCGTGCCTGAAAATGACCTGTAAAATACCTGTCATACACCAAAGTTTTTCAAATCAAAGAAAACTTTCTAAAAAACTCTTGATTTTTTTAGTCGAGGATGCTATAATAGCAACGTATGTTATGCTGCATACGTATTAACAGAACAGTCCGCTGCATGCTCTGCAAGAATGTTCGGTGTAGGAAGGAGGCATTGATCATGGATATGATTCATGCTTTTGTGAATGAGCAACTCAAGACCGAAGTTCCTGAATTCGGCATTGGTGATACCGTGCGGGTACACAACAAGATCAAGGAAGGCGAAAAGGAAAGAATCCAGATGTACGAAGGTACCGTCATCGCACGTCGCGGTAGCGGCATTTCTGAGACGTTCACCGTCAGAAAGATCGCTTACGGCGTTGGCGTGGAAAAGACTTTCCCCTTGCATTCTCCCCATGTTGTGAAAGTAGACGTAGTGCGTGTCGGTAAAGTACGCCGCGCAAAACTGTACTACTTGCGTGACAGAGTGGGTAAAGCCGCCAAGACAAAGGAAATGAAATAATTTCCGCGGTACACCATGAAAGCGGCCGTTGCTTAACGAACGGCCGCTTTTCTTTCTTATATGCCGATAGACATGGCCTATTATGCCATGCGATCAGCCAAAGGGGCACCCCCCAAGAGGTGAAAGTGCAGATGACGCACCGATTGGCAAGCATCCCGCCCGCAATTGCTGATAACGCGGTACCCGTGCGATAGACCTGCCTCTTGTGCGATATGTGGAATGATGGTGAAAATGTGTGCGATCAGATCACTGTTAGCCTCTGTAATGTCATTGACTGAGGCAATGTGCTGACGTGGGATCACCAGAATGTGTACTGGCGCCTGCGGATGTATATCACGGAAGGCGACCACCTGCGCATCCTGGTAGACGATGTCCGACGGGATATCGCCTTTGGCAATCTGGCAAAACAGACAATCTTCCATAAAAGACCTCCTTGTGTAATATACTTTAATTATACACGCTTGCATCACAGAAATCAAGGGAAAACACAAAATGAATGAGCGCAATTTCTTATTACCCGCACCAGAGACCGATACTTACACGCGCTTGCGCGAGGAAGCGCGCCCGCTCGTGCTATACGGAATGGGGAACGGTGCTGACAAATTACTGGATCGTCTGGATAAGATAGGGAAGCGGCCGTGCGCCGTTTTTGCCAGCGATGACTTCGTCCGCGGGCAAATATTCCGTGGGTACCCGGTCGAGCATTTTAACGCCATCCGCCAGCGATATCCCTCATGCGTGATCCTGCTTTCCTTTGGTACACGTGTGCCTGAAGTGATGCAGCACATACGTTCATTGGCGGAAGCGTATCCTCTCATCATGCCGGATATGCCGGTAGCTGGCGAAACAGATTTTGATCTGGGATTTTACCGCGCCCACAAAGCGGAATTGCAATGTTTTTGCGATCTGCTACAAGATAACCTGTCAAAAGAGATTCTTTCGCATGTGATCCAATACAAATTATCCGGGGACATACGTTATCTATGGGATGGCTGTACCACGTTCGAAGAGGATCGCGCCTTGTGGCAGAGCAGGCCCATATCCCATGTCGTCGATGGTGGTGCTTATCGAGGAGATACGGCACAGATGTTTCTTGCGTCATATCCCGCACTTCAATGCCTGTATGCTATCGAACCGGATAGACGTAATTATCGTGCGTTGGAGTCCTTCGTCTTGCGTGCGAACGAATCAGCACGCATTCGCCTGTATCGTGGCGCTTTGTGGAGCCACTCTGGCACTGCCGTCCTGGATGCTAGCGGCAATAGAAATTCCACGTTGTTTGCTGGATCGCACCAGCACAAGGTCGATGAGGTGCCCTATATGACGGTGGACGACATAGTAGGAAGTGATCCGGTGGATCTGATCAAGTATGATGTGGAAGGAGCGGAGGCAGAAGCATTGCTGGGAAGTGCCCGTACCATTCAGCGCCATCATCCCGTATTGGCGGTATCGCTGTATCACCGGAGCGAAGATCTGTTCCGGTTGCCGCAGATGATCCATCAGCTAGATCACACCTATCGTTTCTATTTACGCCGGCGGCTCTGTTTGCCTGCGTGGGAATTGATGCTATATGCCATTTGAACCACAAGGACCATGCCTGCATATCGTGGCACAATGCACGGTCAATGGTACACAAAACACATATTCGGATGTACTTGGTATATTTGAGCGTGGCATAGTATCTTTTTATGCCGACGAATTGTCTTGCCACGTAGAAGTATTGCGCGCGGATGAAAACTGCGTCAGGTTTGAAATACAGGCGGTACGCCCTCATACATTTCTATATGACGGGCACATAATAGATCTGACCCCTCAGGATGCGCCATATACCTGCACTTTCTCCCATCCTTTCAAGGACGAACAGATCAGAGCAACGGTAGTTTGGCACGCAAGTATGCGCGAATAAGGAGTATAACATGGTAGAATTATTGTCACCTGCCGGAAATATGGAAAAAATGAAGGCGGCGATCTTGTACGGCGCAGACGCTGTCTATTTAGCCGGGCAGTCTTTTGGCATGCGCGCTTCTGCCGGGAATTTTTCCCTTGAGGAATTGCGCGTGGCCGTTGCCTATGCCCATGCACGCAATGTGCGCGTATACCTGACTTTGAATGTCATGCCACGCCAGTATGAATACCCCGCCTTACGCACCTATATACAGCATCTGGCTACCATTCCGCTCGATGCGTGTATCGTGGCAGATCTCGGTGTATTGGCACTGGTGCGTGAAATGCTGCCGCACATGGCCATCCACATATCCACACAGGCAAATGTGGTATCTGCCGCGGCCTGCCGTGCCTATCACGCCTTGGGCGCGACACGTATCGTATTAGCACGGGAAGTCACGTTAGATGAGATCCGTGCTATCCGACAGGATATCCCCAAGGATCTTCAATTGGAGGCTTTTGTGCATGGTTCCATGTGTATATCTTACAGCGGAAGATGTCTCCTTTCTTCACATTTTACCGGGCGGGACGCTAACCGGGGGCAGTGCACACAACCTTGCCGCTGGAAATACAGTTTGCACGAATTAGCGGGTGAATTGGTGGAAGAAAAACGGCCGGAAATGCCTGTTCCGGTAGTCGAATCGCAGGGCGAGACCTTTTTTATGAGTTCCAAAGACACCTGCATGATCGCGCACGTGCCGGAATTATTGGAAGCCGGCATCGACAGTTTCAAGATCGAAGGCCGCATGAAAAGCGCCTATTATACGGCGGCCGTGACCAATACGTATCGCATGGCCATACGGGCGGCCGAACAGGGGGGGATCCCGTATCAAGGATCCTGGATGCGGGAACTAGAAAGCGTCAGCCACCGCCCGTACCACACCGGCTATTACTATGATGATTGCCATACACTGTCCAATACGACTGATACATATGGATATATCGGAGAAAAGGCCTATCTTGCCACCGTGCTTTCCTATGATCCGGAAACTGGCGTAGCCTGTTTGCTCCAGAAGAACAAATTTTCTCAAGGAGACACCGTAGAATTGTTGACCCCCGGGCAGATCGGCCGCAGTTTCGTGGTACAGCAATTATGGGATGAGGCACATATGACACTTTCTTCCGTGCCACATCCACAAATGCAATTTTACATGCCGGTACCATTCCCGGTCCACGCAGGGGATATCTTGCGTGCGGGTACATAAAGGAGGTGCACATGGATTATATAAAAGCGATCCTGATCGGTCTGGTAGAAGGGGTGACCGAATGGTTGCCTGTCAGCAGTACCGGGCACATGATCCTGGTAGAACGACTTTTTCCCTTTGAAAATATGAGCACTACGTTCTATTCCGTCTTTCTTTATGTTATACAATTAGCCGCTATTTTGGCCGTAGTAATACACTTTTTCCATCGGTTAGATCCGTTTTCAAAGAGAAAATCGGCGGCAGATAGGGCCGGCACGCTGCGCATATGGTACATGGTATTGATCGGGATCTTACCCGCTGGTGTGATCGGCCTCTTGCTGGATGATTATGTGGACAGATTAATGGGCGGAGAAAATGGCGTTTATATCGTGGCAGCCACATTGATCTTGTACGGGGTGCTCTTCGTGATCCTGGAACGGGTGCGCCGGAACAAGCCATATCGCATTCAGGCGGTAGAAGATATCCAGGTACGTGACGCCGGTGTGATCGGGCTCTTCCAGTGCTTGGCAATTATACCGGGAACCTCGCGCTCCGGCTCCACGATCCTTGGTGGGATGCTGACGGGCGTTTCTCGCGTTGCCAGTGCAGAATATTCTTTCTTTATGGCGATTCCGATCATGGTCGGCGCTTCCGGCCTCAAGGTAGGGAAATACTTACTACGTGCCTGCCAGGGGGTACCGGAGTATGGTGCCACCAGCCACGAATGGGGCCTGCTGTTGGTGGCCTCCATCGTTGCCTTCATCGTTTCCTACTTTTCTATCAAGTTCCTGCTCGACTTCGTCAAGCGTCACAGTTTTGAGATGTTCGGGTGGTATCGCATCGTTCTGGGGTGCATCGTCCTGTTGTATTTCTCTTGCTTATCTTGATCATTGTACCGTTATCTGATAAACACGGCCATATCGCCCCGTTATGTGGGGCGATATGGCCGTGTTTCGTTATACAGGGTACATATAATTTTAGAATAGAGTATTCATTGATTTTGGCGTAGGATCTCATACCCCAAAATAGTCGCGGCAGATGCCGCCGAAAGGGAAGCGCGGAAGGTGCGACCGTAGGGAATACGGACCAAGACGTCGGCTTGCTCCAATATCGCGCGTGAAATACCACGGCGCTCCCCTCCGATGACTAATAACAGAGGCCGCTTTAGGGGTGTCTCATGTAATACATGATCTGTGCGTTCATACGCGCACACGACACGGTATCCGCTGTGATGAAAGAGTTCCACGGCTGCGCCTGCCGGGGCCGTATAGACGGGAAGCATCTCGGATGCGCCAGCGGAAGAACGCGCCACAACGCCGGCAGCACTGAACCAGTTACGCTCCGGTAATACAATACCGGTTGCTCCGCACGCGTACAAAGAGCGCAGGGCGTAACCAAAATTGTATGGATCCTCAATCCCTTGTATCATTACATAGAACCCTGCACTGTCCTGAATAGAGGACGCTTCCAGCACGGGGATCGTACGATCGCCACATACAGCCAATATCCCTCCATGAGACGTACCAAGCGCCATGTCAGCTATCTGCTCCGGCGGTGTTTCCTGTAAAAGGAATTCATGCACTTTCGCGCACCGCTTCAAATATTCTAATTCACGGTACATACGGGGTGCCCGCTCCGCATCATACAAAACTTTGTGTATGGGGCGATCGTTGACGCCCGCCTCCCTGGCCGCTAAAAGGGCCCTCAGGGACACCATCCCCTCCAGGATGGTGGAGGATCGGAACTTTATCTCTTCTCTTTGCATAAGCAACTATGCTCCTTCATATAGTGTAACAGCGAAAAAAGGGGGGGCCACACCGCTTGGCCAATGGAAAGATGATCTACGATACGAACAAAGAGCGCTGTGAAGTTTTGGCGTCCTATTTGATAGAAAACAAGGCTACGGTGCGCGGGGTAGCACACGTTTTTTCTATCAGCAAAAGTACGGTACATAAAGACATTACCGAACGGCTAGAGCATATCAATCCCGCCTTATACCAGGAGGTCAAGGTGATCCTGGATGTCAACAAATCAGAGCGGCATCTGCGCGGCGGGGAAGCGACACGTCAAAAGTATTTACGGAAAAAGTGTAGATCAATGAAAAGCATCATGTAAAAAAGCCGTAGTCTGTAAGGCTAGAGTCTTGTACACCGAGGCGCCGTGCATGCGAAACACGCTTTGCAAAAGTGTGTCACTGACAGGCGCTCGATCGGTAGCATCGTGCGCATTAGAACACAGCAGGATCGTCTTGCCGCTACGTGCCAATTTGAAGGCGGCATCGGATATGGACTTTCTCTGCAAAGCGTTCACACCTAAACAATAGACTGCATACGGAAGGGAAGTCAAGCGCTGATAATCCGGCTCATTGTAAAAAACAATATATCGCTCCAGATGGCAGATCATCGGATATATCTTTCTTTTGTGCATCAAGAAGGCAAATTCTTTTTCGGTTTCTTTGTTGAAGCAGCCTAGAGGCAGTGCGACGGGAAGGAGAGAGGTGTGGGGGATCATCAGCCGTTCTAACCCCGGTACGTGCGCAAAGCGCGGAACTACCTCCACCTCTGCACTGCACACCAATCGAAGACGTGAGGTAAAGAGACGTCTATTTGCATGCGTTAAAGTGCGAAGAGACCTCGTGCGCCTGGCTAAGAAATCCGCTACACTCTCTCGTTCTGAATCATAGTGCGGTGCTACGATCGCTTGCCGGGTGCCGTGTTCGATCATTTTCAAAGCCATAGCCAGTGATTCACTAACATCTAGCGCGCCATTGTCCATCCTAGGCAACAAATGTATATGCGCGTCACAATACATATCCCATCTCCCTCGATCAGTCGTTACAGCCACGGCAGGGAATTACCTTATATATCGTAACATATTTTGCCGCTTTTGTCAATACGGGTGGAATGGGGGGGTAACTGTCAAGTAAAGTTGGGAAAAACTGATGCATTTTCCCGCATACGATTATTTACATACAGTTCACAAACTATCATTGCCTTGATTGTTTAATGTTATAAAAATGACACAAGTCAAGACGGATGGAATATAATTATGCAAAATGTAAAAGAATTCGGAGCGGTCGGAGATGGCAAAACCATTGATACCGCTGCAATACAAAAAGCCATAGATGCCGGTGGAACGGTGTATATTCCGGATGGTACTTATGTAACGGGTACATTATACCTAAAGAGCAACGGAGGTCTGTATCTTTCTCCCGGTGCTACGCTGCTGGCCAGCCATGATCGCGAAGATTACAATTCGGCGGACTATTGTCCCCAAAATCAAATCTTTCAAGAAGAATTCATGGCAGGGACACATTTAATTACGGCAGTAGAACAGGAAAACATATTTGTTGCGGGGTTTGGTACTATTGACGGAGATTCCCATTATTGGGTCAATGAAAAACGAAAAGAAACCTACTGCGACTTTTTCGCGCATCCGACAAGGGAGGCAAACCGTCCGGCTCAAATGATATTTTTTGCCGAATGTAAAAACGTAAGAGTAGAGAATGTTAATTTGCGCTATTCACCCTTTTGGCATTTGTTTTTTCACGGCTGTACGGATGTGATCGTTAATGCCGTTAATATAAAAGGTGAACAAAGACAATGGGTAAATGACGGAATAGATATTGATTGCTGTTCAAATGTTGCGATAAGCAACTGTATTATAGATACCGGTGATGACGGAATAACTTTGCGTGCTAACGGAATACCGCTCGTAAAACAACCTTCAGTTTGTGAAAATGTGACTATTTCAAATTGTACAATTGCACATCTATTGAAAATATTACATTTTCCAATATGGTGATAGACGCACGACGTGCAATTGAACTTAGAATAAGCAATTTGCAATCGCATCCACAGTTAAAAAATGACGGTTTTATCAGGAATATTAAATTTAACAACATTGATGCACACACTAATAGAAGTTGCTACATATTAGGATTTGGCGATACATTCTGTTCAGATATTGAATTTAATAATTTTAATTTGAGTTTCGATCCCGAACCGGATGACGAAAGAAGTAAGTGTAATTATTTTACATTCATAAAGCAAAAAACATCAAATTCAACAATTATACCCAGAGAAAATGCTTGTTCAGAAATTGAAGCATTGGATAATGGGGCGCCCGTAGTGTTGCTTAAAAAGCGTGGTTATTCGGATCAGAACCGAACAGCCACGCTTTTTGTTGTAATAGTGTAATAGCCAACCGTTTCAGAGAAAAGGATGGCGTGAAAGGCCATCTACCAGCGCTACCACTGCCCCGGATTATACAAAACTTGCATTTTGTACAATCCGGCCTGTCGGGCTACGCAATGCTCCTTTGCCCTGCTTCCGTATGCCTAATAGCCCTGTAGCCTTCTCTTAGGCCTTTGTATTTGCAATTCACACCAACCGCTTATACATCCACCAGAGTGGCCTAGGGCCGCTTTGGTGTGCTTCCGGGTATCAGATCTGTCGGCTGACAACAGCATACATCAACTTGTCAAAACTCGGGGGCGCACTTGTCATTCCCTTTTCTACCAGCGCCAACCCGCCGCGTGCGATCTCTCTTTCGAATGTATTCCATGTTACCATTCTACACGAGGTTCCTGCAACCAGCATTTTACCCGTCCTGTGATCTCTTTCTTGCAAGGTGAACGCCTGAGTAATATCACTTTGCCGTTCGCATGTACCATCGCCCATGGTGCAGATCAATGCGACTCCATTTTCCTGCAAGTGATTACGGATGAAATGATAGAATCCTTGACGATCC
>CAYXDB010000018.1:0-18675 GCA_964463735.1 uncultured Ruminococcus sp.
GGAGCGCACGGATCTCCAAAAAAATTATACTGCGGGCAGATCGGGTTCCCGCCGGAGGTAACACATGATATACGAACAGAAGATCACATTGAAAAATGGCAAGCCCGCCATTTTGCGCAACGGTACCGCCGCCGATGGGGAAGAAGCGCTGGCCGTTTTTCTTCGAACGCATGCAGAAACGGACTACCTGTTCTCCTATCCCGATGAGAACCATATGACCGCCGCCGATGAGGAGACATATTTGAAAGAGAAGGCGGAGAGCGCACGGGAGATCGAGATCCTGGCCGTGGTAGATGGCCATATCGTTGGCACCGCGGGTATCGAGGCCGTGGGGACAGCGTATAAGGTCTGCCACCGCGCCTCCTTCGGCATCGCCATCACCCGGGCCTATGAAGGCCTGGGGCTGGGGCGGGCCATGACAGAAGCCTGCATCGCCTGCGCCCGGCAGGCCGGCTATACGCAACTGGAACTGCAGGTAGTGGCAGACAATGAGCGGGCCATGGCCCTGTACCGGAAATGCGGCTTTATCGAATATGGGCGCGACCCCCGCGGGTTCCGCTCTCGCCAGACTGGCTATCAGGCGCTGGCGTATATGCGCCTGGAACTGTAAGGGCCTGCCGCGCAACAGGGAGCGTCGCCCTGCCGCCCTGCCTCATCCCAGATAGGTGAAGCGGGGGACGCACTGCCCCGTGCGCATGACCGCCTCGCACCACAGGGCGGCCGGGCGCACCCAGGTCGTCTTGGCGCCGTAAAGCGCCCGGTAGACCACCATCACTTCCAGTGTTTCGGAATGGAGCGCCAGCCCCAGCACTTCATATTCCTTCCCCTTGCAGTGCCGCCAGCGCCCGGCCGGGATCTTTTCCTGCCACGCGTCAAGGGCAGCACAGGCCGCTTCATATACCGCCGCTTTCTCGTCTGCCATATAATAAACCTCCAAATTCTAATGCATCAATGGTTCCTGCCTGCTGTGATGCAACGCAAAAGATCCATCGCGTGCACGTTTCCTTGCCTGTATTATACCATACAGGGGCGCCACAGTGCAACAAAAATATGCCTGCCGCCTTTTTTAGGCAAAAGGACTTGCTTTTTTTTCCACTATCTGCTACAATACAGTCACACGCATATCATAAGAAATCGTAAGAAAAGGAGATAGACGATGAAACGCGAGGGATATATTTCCTGGGACGAATACTTCATGGGCGTGGCCCTGCTGGCGGCCGAGCGGAGCAAGGACCCGAATACGCAGGTGGGGGCCTGTATCGTGGATGCGGATAACCGCATCGTCTCCACCGGTTACAACGGGTTCCCGTATGGTTGCTCGGATGATGAGTATCCCTGGTCCCGCACGGGGAAGGATATGGAGGACACGAAATACGGCTACGTGGTGCACGCGGAGCTGAATGCCATTTTGAATGCCCGGGGCCGCAATGTGGCCGGCACGCGGCTGTATGTGGCGCTCTTCCCCTGTAATGAGTGCGCCAAGGCGATCATCCAGTCCGGCATCAGCGAGGTGGTCTATCTGTCGGATAAGTATAACGGCCAGCCGGACAACCGCATATCCAAGCGGATGTTGCAGGCCGCCGGTGTGCGCCTGCGCCAGTTGCATCTGGAGCGGGAAACGCTGACGCTGGACTTCCGCCGGGGGCTTGTGTAAAAAAGATCTGCCCGGGGCAGAAACAAGGCAAAGTGGCCGGTGTTTCACCGGCCACTTTGCGTATTTTTGTAAAAGTTGCGGGAAGCAAAAGTGAAACGGTTGACATTGCATGCCCGCCGTGCTATAATAGTATGATAGTAAAAACAGGGCAAAGGGGGGCGGACCGTTGCAGGACGAAAAAGATCGTTTTTGGGACCTGGGGGCGCTCCTGCCCCCGCGCCGCCCCACCGCCCCCGCGCCCGTTGCACGCCCCGTGCGCACCGTGCCCGTCTTCGATGCCGCCCCCGCCGCTTCTGCGCCATCCGCATCGGCGCCGGAGGAAGAAGGCAGGATCACCGTCATGGCGGTCGGGGAGGAGGAGGCGTCCTCCTATGTGCCGGGCTGGAACCCGTTGCTCCTTTCGGTACGCATCTTGCGCCGGGAGGCGGGGTATCATTTCTACGGCCAGTTCCGGCGGGATGCGGAGCGCTATTTTGATCGCACCGGAGAGATGTGCCCCTTCGTGCCCTTTTTCTCCTATATCCCGCAGTATGCGCAACTGTCGAAAGAGCAGTTGGCCTATTACCTGTATTGGCGCTCCTGCGTGCGGCAGGGGGAATACCCGCCGTGCGAGGAAAGTTATTTTTATCTCTATGTGTATGAGATCATCAATCTGCCGGACCGTATTCCGCCAGAGCAGGGCGTCCTCCTGCTTTGCCGTGCCTGGGCGGCCTATCGCACCACCTTCCCACGCATAGATAAATACCTGGCCGAGTGGGTCTGCGACTATTGCTTGGTGCATGCCCTCCCGTGCCCGCGCGACCTGTTGCGCCCGTTTTTGGGCGCCCTGTTGCCGTATGCCTCCCTGCGGGAGTTCTATCTAGGGGGGATTGATGATCTGGCAGGGGAAGGGCTGGAGACCGCATTGGCCTTCTTCTCTGATTATCGCTTCCAGGACAGCCGGTATGCGCAGGGGGAACACCGCCCTCTCTTTGAACAGCATATTGCCGCCGCTGTCCGCCCAGTGATACAGACCGCCTTTTCTGAGGAAGGGCTCTTTCGCACGGTGGCGCGTACCACGCGGGTGCATGAGGCATTTTGCGGTTCCCTGTGTGCGCACCAGATCCGTTGCCGCATCGCCGTTACCTATCTGGCGATCCCGGATGTGGCCCCCCTCCGGCAGACGGTGACTGCCGCCGTTAAGTATGCGGAAAACTGCCTGCGCTCCCTCCTGTCGATCAAGAGCCGGTTGGCAGTGCCGCCGCTTTCCCCGCATCACCGCGCCCGGATCGATGCCTATTTTGCCACCGCTCGGGCGGCCATCTGTCCGGCGCGGCCGGAGGAGATCCCCGCGTATGAAAAATATTATGAGGCACCGGCGCGTGGCGTGCATTTTGATGCCGCCGCACAGATCGAGCGCGCCTCCTGGGACACGACCCGGATCCTCGTGCCGGAAGAAGAGACGGCAGAGGCCCCCGCATGCCCGCAGGCGCCCAGCAGCCCGGTGCCGCCGGCACCCGTCCGCGCCGCCCCGCCGCCTGCGGGGCAGGGGGCCGTGGCCCTTGCGCCGGAGGCATGTGCCTATCTGCGCGCCTGCCTGCACGCTGACCGCGCGGCGGTGCGCACGGTCCTTGCGTCCTGCGCCATGCTGGAAGAAGAAATGATAGACCGTATCAACGATATATGCGCCCGTGACTTTGGGGATGTGATCCTGGAGCAGACAGAGCAGGGCGGGCAGATCATACCGGATTATGCCGGGGAGGTAGCAGAATGGATACAGTGACCGAGATATCTGCGCAGGGGGAAGGCGAGATACGCGTCCCCCGCCGCATCCTGAATACATTGCTCACGTCTTTGGGGGCGGGAGTCGTGCCGCGTATCGGCGCCCCCTATATCGCCATCGGGCGGAAGGAGGAGATCGCCGCCCTGCTCTCCAGCCTGGAAACGGTGGGGGAGGGCGGCGCCGCCGTGCGGTTCGTGATCGGCCGCTATGGCAGTGGCAAGAGCTTCCTGCTCCAACTGATACGGGGGTATGCATTGGAACAGGGCTACCTGACGGCCGATGCCGACCTCTCCCCGGAGCGTCGCCTGTGCGGCGGATCCGACTGCGGCCTAGCGACCTACCGGGAACTGTTGCGCAACCTGGCCTCCCGCGCCAATCCGGATGGCGGCGCCTTGCCCAATGTCCTGGCGCGGCAGTATACCGCCCTGCGGACGGAACTGATCGCAGAGGGCGTCCTGCCGGAGGACCCCGCGTTTGCCCGCCGGTTGCAGATGAAGATCTATGCCTCACTCTCCGATCTGGAGAGCGGTGTGGGCGGCTTTGATTTTGCCCATGTGGTCGCAGAATACTTTTTGGCCTCCATGCAGGACGATGCCGCAAAGAAGAGCGCCTGCCTGCGCTGGTTGCGCGGGGAATTCTCCGGTAAGACAGAGGCAAGGCGGGAACTGGGCTTCTCGGTCAGCGAGGTGATCGACGATGATAACTGGTATGACTTCATCAAACTGTTTGCCGCTTTCGCTACCCACCTCGGGTATCGTGGCCTTATCCTGTTCATCGATGAGTGCGTGAATCTGTATAAGATCCCCAACCGCATATCGCGTGAGGCCAATTACGAAAAACTGCTTGCCATCTTTAACGATACCCTGCAGGGCCGTGCGGCCGGGCTGGGCGTCATCTTCGGCGGCACCCCGCAATTTCTGGAAGATACGCGCCGCGGTCTGTTCAGTTATGAGGCCCTGCGGAGCCGCCTGGCCGATAGCCGCTTTACCGAACAGGGCTATGTGACCCTGTCCTCTCCCGTCATCCGCCTGCGGCGCCTCTCGGATGATGAACTGCTTGCCCTCATCGCACGCCTGACGCGCCTGCACGCGCAGCAGACCGGGCGCCCCGCGCCGGTCAGCGCGGAAGAGATGACCCGCTTTTTGCAGATGTTGCTCTCGCGTGCCGGCGCCGATGAACTGGTGACCCCCCGCGAGATCGTGCGGGATTATTTGAGCCTGTTGCACATCCTGGATGAAGACCCCCGCGCACGCTTTGATGACCTGATCGGGCAGGCCGGGCGCCCCGCGCCGGATGCGCCAGACGCGCACCCCGCAGGGCAGGGGGATGCCGCCCCCGCCGCGCCGCACTTTGACGCGGCAGATCTGGAATTCTGATCGATCCTATCCTGCGAGAAAGGAGGCACCGCCATGACAGAAGGCGACCGCATATTTCAGCGCTTTGCCCCGTTCATCCGGGAATATATGTACCGCCACGGCTGGGATCGTTTGCGCCCTGTCCAGATGGCGGCCGCCCGCGTCCTGTTTGACAGTGAGGATGACCTCCTGCTCTCCGCTTCCACCGCGTCCGGTAAGACGGAGGCCGTCTTCTTTCCCATCCTGACCGACCTGTGCCAGGATCCCCCCGCGACCGAGAGCATTGCGGTGCTGTATATCGCGCCGCTCAAGAGCCTGATCAATGATCAGTTCCAGCGGATGGAGGAACTGCTCTCCGAGAGCGCCATCCCCGTCACACATTGGCATGGGGATGCCCCCGCCGCCGCCAAGGAACAACTGCTCCGCCATCCTTCCGGCATCCTGCAGATCACGCCCGAGTCGCTGGAGAGCATGTTGATGCGGCGCGGCGCCGGGGAATTGGTGCGCCTCTTTTCCGGCCTGCGGTATGTGGTGCTGGATGAGATCCATACCCTGATCGGCTCTGACCGCGGTGATCAGGTCCTGTGCCAGTTGGGGCGCCTGTCGCGGGTGCTGGGCACATCCCCGCGCCGCATCGGCCTCTCTGCCACCATTGGTGATCTGGCCGCGGCCGGCGCCTGGTTGAGCGCCGGGAGCGGGCATGCCGTGCAGACCCCGCCTTCCCGCAGGAGAAACTGCATTGGCGCCTGGGCTTTTCCCATTTCTATATCCCCGGTGGGGCAGGGCAGTCGCCCACCTCCCGCCAGCAGGGGGCACAGATAGACGCCGGTTATGAATACCTGTATGATGCCGTCCGGGATAAGCGCGCCCTGGTCTTTTCCAACTCGCGGGAGGAAACGGAGTACGTCACCGCCACCCTGCGCCAGATCGCCCGTAAACGGCATGAAGCGGATATATTCTATATCCACCACGGCAATCTCTCTGCCGCCCTGCGGGAAGATGCCGAAAGCAGGATGAAGGACGACAGCGCACGCGCCGTGACCTGCGCCACTGTCACCATGGAGCTGGGCATCGATATCGGGCGCCTGGAACGTGTGGTGCAGATGGATGCCCCCACCTCGGTCTCCGGATTTTTACAGCGCCTGGGCCGTTCCGGCCGCCGCGGCGACCCGCCGGAGATGATCGAGATATTCCGTGAGGAGATGCCATTGCCGGGCGCCCCCCTGCCACAGTTGATCCCCTGGGGGCTGCTGCGTGCCATCGCCATCGTGGAACTGTACGCCGGGGAGCGCTTTATAGAACCGCCGCGCAAAAAGCGTTTGCCCTTCAGCCTCCTTTTTCATCAAACGCTCAGTATCCTCTCTTCTTCCGGGGCGCTGAAGCCGCGGGAACTGGCAGAGCGCGTGTTGCCCCTGCCGCCCTTTGCGTCCGTGTCGCGGGAGGATTATCGCACGCTCCTGCTCTCCATGCTGGAACATGACCTGCTGGAGATGACCGAAGAAAAAGAACTGCTGGTCGGCCTGCAAGGGGAGCGCCTGATCAACAGCTATAAGTTCTACGCGGTCTTCCAGGATAGTGAAGATTTTACCGTGCGTGCCGACGCCGATGAGATCGGCACGATCACCGACCCACCCCCGGTGGGCGACCGCTTTGCTCTGGCCGGCCGCGTGTGGGAGGTCTGTGATATCGACCAGCCGCGCCGCCTCGTCTTTGTCAAACTGGTAGAGGGCAAGATGGAGATCTCCTGGCCGGGGGACGGTGGAGAGATCCACACACGCCTGCTGGAAAAGATGCGGGAAGTGCTCTATGGCGATAAGACCTATGCCTATCTGATGCCCAATGCCGCCGCGCGGCTCCAGACCGCCCGGGCACTGGCACACCATACCGGCATGCCGGATCGCCTCCTCCTGCCGCTGGGAGGGAGCAGTTTCGTCCTCTTCCCCTGGTTGGGGACGCGCGCCTTCCGCACCCTGCGGCGCCTGCTGTTGCACCATGCCGCCCGGCTGGGGATCCGCGATATAGCGGGGGAGGGGTGCTGTTATATCACCTTCAAGGCGCAACGCGCGGATGGGGAGGCCCTTTTGCCGCGTCTGCGGGATATCCTGCGCACCGAGGGGATCGACCCCTTGCAGTTGATCGGCCCGGCGGAACAGCCCGCATGCGATAAATATGATAATTATATTCCGGCAGACCTTCTGCGGCGCGCCTACGCGACCGACCGTCTGTCCCCGGAGGAAGTGATGCTGCGTCTGGCATCCGATACGCCCTTTCCACAGGAGACCATATAACAAGGAGGAACATGATGAACCAAGAGAAAGAAGGCCGCGGGGCCAATACGTGGACAGAAGACCTGTATGCGGCCATACTGTCCCTGTGCACCCCAGAGGAGGTGGCCGCCCTGCTGGCCGATCTCTGCACCACGGCCGAGGTACAGGAGATGTCCCGCCGCTTTGCCGCGGCGCGGATGTTGGCCCGGGGAGATAGTTATTTGGAGGTCGCGGAGAATACCGGCCTGTCCACCGCCACGATCAGCCGCGTCAGCCGTTGTCTGAAAGGGGATGGCGGCGGGTATCATTGCGTGCTGGGGCGCCTCTCTGACGGGGGCAACGCATGAAAGAAGGGCTGTATCAGGCACTTGCCCCGTTCTATGATGCGCTGAACGGGGAATTGGATTATGCGGCCTGGGCCGATCATATGGAACAGTGCTTCCACCAGTATTATCCGGCCGGGGTGCAGGCCGTGCTGGATCTGGCCTGCGGCACCGGGCGCATGACAGAGGAACTGTGTCGTCGCGGTTATGATATGATCGGGGTGGACAGCGCCCCAGAGATGCTTGCCGTGGCGCATGAGAAGGCAGAGCAGGCCGGCATGGCCGACCGCATCCTGTACCTGTGCCAGGATATGTGCGCGTTTGAACTGTACGGCACGGTCGAGGCGGTCGTCTGCTGTCTGGACTCTGTCAATCACGTGACAGACCGGCAGGCCCTCTCCCGCTGTTTCCATTGGGTCCACAATTATCTGGTGCCGGGCGGCCTCTTCCTCTTTGATGTCAACACCCCGGCCAAATTCAGCCGAGTGTATGGAGAGCATGATTACGTGCTGGAGGAAGACGGCGTGCTCTGCGCCTGGCAGAATGTCTATCACCCCCGCACCCATCTGTGCGATTTCTATATCTCCCTGTTTGAAGAAGGGGAGGACGGGCGCTATGACCGGCAGGATGTCCACCAGCAGGAACGCGCCTATTCCATGCGCACCCTGCGGCAGTTGCTGGCGCAGAACGGGCTGGAAGTGCTGGCCCTGTCCGGGGATATCTTTGGCGCCCCGGCAACGGAAGAATGTGAGCGCTGGCATTTCGTGGCCCGCGCCGTAAAGGAGGATTGACCTATGACGATATCGGATGAGAACCGCTCTATGTGGCGCGGGATGACGCGGGATGGCAGTGCCCGCATCACCGTTTTGAACGGGCGGGAGATGGTCCAGCGGGCCATCGATTGCCATCACACCGCCCCCACAGCCACCGCCGCCCTGGGGCGTGCCCTGATGGCCACCTCCATGATCGGGATCCTGTTGCCGGAGAAGACCGACAGCGTGACCCTGCAGATCCAGGGGGATGGCCCGGCCGGCCGCATCCTGTGCGTCAGCGACTATTATGGCAATGTGCGCGGATACATGGAGCACCCTACGGTAGACCCGCCCCGCAAACCGAATGGTAAATTGGACGTGGGCGCCGCCGTCGGGCACGGCACCTTGACGCTTTTGCGCGATGTGGCCGGGGCAGACCTGCCCCAGTCCGGCACCGTCCCCCTGCGAAGCGGGGAGATCGCCGAGGACGTGGCCGCCTATTTTGCCGAAAGTGAGCAGGTCCCCACGGTCTGTGCACTGGGGGTGCTGGTGGATACCGATGGCTCCTGCCTTGCCGCCGGTGGCGTCCTGATCCAGCTGTTGCCCTTCGCCGCCGAAGAAACGGTCGATCGCATCGAGCAGAACGTCCGGGAGCTGGCCAACCTCTCCGCCCTCTTTCATGCCGGGCACAGCAATGAGGAGATCGCCGCTATCGCCCTGCGGGGCGTCCCCTTTGACCGCTTCGATACCCCCGCTCCCACCTATCGCTGTACCTGTGCGCGGGAGCGTATGTACCGTGGCATCCGCCAACTGGGGCAAAAGCAGATCCGCCAGATGTTGGACGAACAGGAGGCGGAAGGGAAGGCACGGGAACTGGAAGCACTGTGCCGCTTCTGCAACCGCTCCTATGTCTTTGGCGAGAGGGAATTGCTGGATGAATGAGTTGCCACGTGCCCCCCGCTGGGCCAGATGGCTCTGCCTTGTCGCCCTGTGCCTGACGGTGTGTTTTATCTGGTCCAACTCGCTGCGGGATGCCACCCATTCCAGCGAACAGAGCGGGTGGGTCAGCCAGTTTTTGCAGGCGCATTTCCCCGTGGATCGGCCACCCATGTCTTTTATCTACCAGAATCTGCGTAAGGTGGCCCACTTCACCGAATTCGCCCTGCTGGGGGCGGAGACGGCGATGTCGCTTCTGTGTTGGGGAAGGCGGCGCCCGTGGCAGGGGTGCCTGGGGCTCCTCTTTTGTGTGGCCTGCGCCGCCCTGGATGAGACCATCCAGCTGTTCGTCCCCGGGCGCGTGGGGGCCGTGCGGGATGTATGCATCGATAGCGCCGGTGCCGGCACTGGGATGTTGCTCGTATATACGGTCTTTGCCATCGCCCTCTGCCTCCGCCGCCATCACCGTGCATGATGCTTGTCAGACGCCGGGGCTCGTGACGATCTTTGGGGTGCCGCGCACGCTCTGTGCCCGGTACCGGGAATATGGATAAGGAGTGTGGCCCGTGTGGCCACGCGAAAGTGAATGATATGAAAAAACCAGTCTTGTGTACGCTCGGCCTGTGCCTTCTGCTCTCCTGCCTGCTCCTTAGCGGCTGCGGTAATCCCCGGCTGGACCGGGATCCCGTCCCGGAGGAACCGGAGGTCATCCTGACCAAGATCACGGTCGGCGATCTCATCTTTGAAGACAAGGGGACCTATGCCGCGCTCTATGCCTATACCGGCACAGAGGCGCATGTCACCGTCCCTGCCACCGTGCAGGCCCCCCGCGCGGGGGAGGCAGATGTCACCCTGCCGGTCACCGCACTCGGCAGTTATGCCTTTGCCGGTAATACGACCGTGCAGATGGTGGCCCTGCCGCAGAGCGTGACCCGGATCGGCCCGGATGCTTTTTCCGGCTGTACGGCCCTGGTCTCCCTGACCGGCGGCACGCTGGACACGCTGGGTGACCGTGCCTTTGCCGGGTGCACCGCCCTCTCTTCCTATACGGTCCCCGCGGCCGTAAAGGCCCTGCCGCGCAGTCTCTTCTACGGCTGTACGGCCCTAGAGCAGGTAACGCTCCCCTCCGGTGTGGAAGAGATCGGCCGCGCGGCTTTTGAAGGGTGCACGGCACTGCGCACCCTGTCTCTCCCCGCCACGGTACAGCGTATCGAGGCATATGCCTTCCACAATTGTACCGCGCTGGAGGCGCTTTCGATCCCGGCGGGGGTCACCGTCCTGTGTGAGAGCACTTTCGATGGTTGTACGTCGCTTTCTTCGCTTGCCCTGCCGGCCGGTCTGCAAACGATCGAGAAGAATGCACTGGCCGATTGCCGCGCCCTGGTCTCCCTTGCCTTCCCGGATAGCATCAGTTGGGTCGAGAGCACCGCGCTCTCTGGCACCGGTTATCTGGAGGCCGCCCCGGATGGCCCCGTGTATGTGGGGCGCGTGCTGTATACCTACCACGGGGAGGCGCCCGCCGGTAGCCTGCAGATCCGCACCGGCACCGTTGCCATCTCCGACCGCGCCTGTTCCGGCCTTTCCACGCTCCTTGTCGTGACGATGCCGGAGGGGCTTTTGCGGATCGGGGATGAGGCATTTTCCTCCTGCACCGCGCTGTGCGAGTTGAAGTTGCCCTCCACCCTGACGCAGATGGGCGCCGCCGCCTTCCGTGATTGTACGGCACTGCCGTCGGTCACCCTGCCGGCATCGCTTGCGACCGTGGGGAGCTATGCCTTTGCCGGTTGCAAAGCATTGGAGCAGGTCACCTTTCCGGAAGGGATCCAGGAGATCGACAGTTACGCCTTCTATCAATGCACCTCCTTGCGCCGCGCCATGTTGCCGGATAGCCTGACTGCCATCCGCGCCCGCGCGTTCGCCCAGTGTACCGGGTTGCAGGAGGTCTATCTGTCCAGCCATGTTTCGGTCATCGCCGAATACGCCTTCCGCGGTTCTTCTTATGCGGTCATGTACTGCGAGGGGAGTGAGAAGGGGGAAAAATGGTCCTCCCGTTTCTCGGATGCGGAGGAAGAGACCGTCTATTACGGTTGCGCGCGGGAGTCATTGTATACCTCCGGCTCCTATCGCTATATCCTCTACACCACACAGACCGGGGATGCCTATGCCCGCATCACCAAATATCTGGGCAACGATAAAAAGGTCACGCTCCCGGAAAAACTGGGGGGATATGAAGTCGCGTTTGTCGGCGTCAATGCCTTCGCCGGGAACACCACGCTCACCTCACTCACCATTCCCGCTACGCTCAAGATGATCGAGGGGTATGCCTTCCTTGCGTGCAGTGATCTTTCCAGCGTCAAGTTCTCCGGTACCAGCACGCTGACCTACATCGGGCAGTATGCCTTCAGCCGGTGCATCTCGCTCTCTTCTCTGCCCCTGCCTTCCTCGCTCGTGTATTTGGAAGAAGGGGCCTTCAGCTCCTGCTCTGCGCTCACCTCCATGCGCATCCCGGTGCGTGTGGTCTCTGTTCCGTCCGGCGCCTTCTCTGGGTGCACGGCCCTGCGCCAGGTCACCTTTGATGGCGGGGTCACTTCCATCGGCAGTGGCGCCTTCTCCCTCTGCACATCGCTCTCCACCATCACCCTGCCGGAAAGTCTGCAAACGCTGGGGGAACAGGCGTTCCTCGGTTGCACCGCCATCACAGAGATGACCATCCCCGCCACCGTGACCGAGATCGGGCAGTACACCTTCTACGGTTGCGCCAAAATGGAAAAGGTGACCTTTGCCGCCTTCTCCGGACTGCAAACGGTCGGTGACTATGCCTTCTATGGCTGTACCGCACTCGCCGGTGTGACCCTGCCCAGTGGCACCACGGAGATCGGGGAATATACCTTCGCCCGGTGCACCGCCCTGCGCACCATCTCCCTGCCTGCGTCGCTTGGCACGATCGGCGCCTACGCCTTCCAGCAGACCTCGGCGCTTTCCACAATTTACTATGCAGGGTCGTCCAGCGCATGGGGAAAAGTAAATATCGATATTTCCGGTAACGACAGCTTTTTGATTGTCTCGGTAGAATACGGCGCATGACCGAAAATAAAGGAGATGTAGCACCGTTTATGCAACCTGATACTTCCTCACTGCCCCTGCAACAGGCCGGGCGCGGCAAGCAGATCCTGTGGGATGCCTTAGCCCTGCTCGGCGGCTCTGCCATCTTTGCCGCGGGGTATAATATGTTCCTGTTGCCCAATTCCATCGTCCTGGGCGGCACGACCGGTATCGCCACCGTGTGCAAGATCCTCTTTGACATATCTCCCGGTTTCCTCTCGGCGTGCGTCAACCTGCCCCTGCTCTTTCTCTCACTCATTCTGTGCGGCCCCAAGGGGTTTTGGCGCACCCTGCTGGGCATCCTGGCCGCCTCCGTCATGGTAGATGCGCTGGCCTTTTTGCCCTCCCTCACGGAGGAAAAACTGATGGCCGCTGTATTTGGTGGCGGTGTGACCGCCGTCGGATTGGGGATCGCGCTCCTGCGCGGTTTCACCTCCGGCGGGAGCGACCTGGCCGCCTACCTGCTCCGCGCCAAGTTCCGCCGCCTGTCGATCGGGAACCTGGTGCTCTGCATCGATGGGGTGATCATCGTGGCGGCCGCCGCCGTCCTGCAGGACTTGAGCGGTCTCTTCTATTCCATCGTGACGATCGTCGTCTATTCGATTGTCATAGATGCGGTAGTCAGCCACTCCCGCGCCGCCCGGCTGGCCTTGATGATCTGCCCGGAGGAGATGACGGCGCAACTGGCGCAGGATATTGCCGCCCAGATGGACCGCGGGCTGACGCGCATGGACGGGAGCGGCTGGTACACCGGCCGCCGCCGCTGTGTCTTGCTCTGCGCTGTCAAACCGCGTGAGGTGCAACTGCTGACCGATATCGTGCAGACGTACGGGGACGAGGTGTTCCTCATCTTCCTGACGGCGCCGCAGGTCTTTGGCCGCCGCTTTACCGAATTGCCCCATAAGGGTACCCCCACCGTGTAGGGAACAAAAGATACAGGAGATAAAGAAAGGACGTCATTATGGAAAAACTGATAGGGAATGCCCTCGTGGGCCAGTCCGGCGGCCCCACTGCCGCCATCAATGCCACCCTCTGTGGTGTGATCGAGGGGTGCCTCGCCCCCGAGGTACAGGGGACGATAGAGCGCCTGTACGGTATGCGGAACGGGGTAGAGGGGCTGCTGCGGGAAGACCTGATCGATCTGACCCAGCGCTTCGCCACCGCCCCGCAGGATCTGCGCCGCCTGCGCCATACCCCCGCCTCGGCCCTCGGCTCCTGCCGTAAGAAACTGCCCACCCCCGCCGAGGACGGCGCTCTGTATCAGCGTATCGAGCAGATATTCCGCCACTATAACATCCGCTATTTCTTTTACATAGGCGGGAATGACTCCATGGATGCGGTCGCCAAACTGCGTGCCTATTTTGCCACCGCCGCGTATGAAGTGCGCGTGATCGGCGTCCCCAAGACGATCGATAACGATCTGGTCATGACCGACCATACCCCCGGCTTTGGTTCGGCCGCTAAATACATCGCCGTGACGGTGCAGGAGATATTGCGGGATTGCGCGGTCTATACCGTCCCCGCTGTCACCGTGGTCGAGATCATGGGGCGGGATGCCGGATGGCTGACGGCCGCCGCCGCCCTGCCCGGTGCCGTGAGCGGCACGGGCGTAGATCTGATCTACCTGCCGGAGCGGCCCTTCTCCTATGATGCCTTTTTCGCCGATGTGCGGGCGGCACTGGAACGGCACCCCAATGTCGTCGTGGCCGTCTCGGAGGGTCTGCGCACCGCAGACGGCACCTATGTGGGCGCCGGCATGCAAAGCGGCGTGACGGATACCTTTGGGCACCAATATCTTTCCGGCACCGGAAAGGCGCTGGAATACGCTGTCAAGGAGACCTTTGGGTGCAAGGTGCGCTCGATCGAATTGAACCTGCCACAGCGCTGTGCGGCCCATCTCGCCTCTGAAACAGACCTCTCCGAGTCGGTCGCCACGGGGCGGCATGCTGTGCGCGTGGCATTGGCCGGGGAGAATGGATGTATGGTGACCATCACCCGCGGGGCAGGAGAGGGCTATTCCGTCTCCTTCGGCACGGCGCCCGTCTCCGCCATCGCCAATCAGGTCCGTGCGGTCCCCGATGCGTATATCCAGGCATCCGGTAACGGCATCACAGAGGCCGGTATCGCTTATCTGCGCCCCCTGATCATCGGAGAGGCACAGCCGGAATACCAGGGCGGCCTGCCCGTCCACTGCATCCTCTGATCCCGCCTTCTAT
This sequence comes from uncultured Ruminococcus sp., assembly GCA_964463735.1. Lineage (GTDB taxonomy): Bacteria > Bacillota > Clostridia > Oscillospirales > CAG-272 > UBA1740. The sequence continues at coordinate 14,368 of CAYXDB010000018.1, forward strand.
ATAGGGTAGCCCCCGGTGTAGTGACACCGGGGGCTACCTGCGCATGTGACAAAGAGATATTTATTTGCAATACTTTTTTGTGCACAATGTATTGCAAAAATCCAAAAGGCATGCTATAATGTATCACAGAGGCCACCTGCCAGGGGCCGCTCGCTCTGTCCGCGTTGCAGGACCGCAAAGCGCGGCCGCATAGCGGGAAGAGCAAGAAGAGAAAAAAGAAGGAGAGCAAACATGGAGAATTTTCTGACCTGCCTGCCCAATGTATTCGTAGTACGGGATACCTACCAGATCGTTATCAATGTACGTGAGCGGGGGATCTGCCGCTTCCTGTGTGATGGGGCAGAGTATTATGAGGATAGTTACGGCCTGTACCCCACAGAGACGCAGGTGCATAAATTCAGCGTTCCGCAGAAGAATATGGATGAGGCAGGGGGCTACACCATCCTGTTCCGCGCCGTGCCGGACCGCCGCGCCTACTCTACCCAGGCGGGAGAGGAGCAGGAGGCGACCTTCCACTTCTATCCCGTCACGCGGTCGGAGAATGTCCGCGCCGTGTATCTGGCCGATGTACATGGGCAGTATGAGAGCGCAGAGCGCGCCGTGGCCGCCTTTGGAGACAGGCCGGATTTCCTGATCGTCAATGGTGATCTGGGCGAGGTGGACAGCGAGGCATCTCTGCTGGATATGAACGCCTTTATCGGCCGCGTGAGCGGTGGGGAGATCCCGGTGGTCTATGGCCGCGGGAACCATGATACGCGCGGCAAATTGGCAGAACGGTTGCCCTGGCACACCGGTACCGATGACAATAAGACCTATTTCCCGTATCGCTTCGGCCCCGTGTGCGGCGTCGTCATCGACTGTGGGGAAGATAAATTGGATAGCAATGTAGAATACGGCGGGGTCAACTGTTTTGAGCATTACCGCCGGTGTGAAGCGCGGGATCTCTCGCATACCAAATTGCCCGATCTCCCTTATCGTATCGTGGTGTCCCATGTACCGTTCATGGCACATTCCGCCATGCGTGGCCCGTTTGACATCATGCCGGAGACCTATGCGTCCCTCTCCCGCTCCCTGTCCCGTATGCATCCGGATCTCTTTATCGCCGGGCATACGCACCACTTTGAGTATTATCCGGCCGGCACGGCGGATGGTTGTAAAGACCATCACAACTTCCCGGTCGTGGTGGCCTCCCGCGTGGATCAGGATGGATTTGCCTGCACCGGCTTCATCCTCAATCCGAATAAGATCGAGTTTTATCACCTGTCGGGCAACGGTACCGTGCTGGATTCCTTCCGCCTGCCCATCCGGCGGTGAGTGCCGCATCGTTGCCGGGGGATGCCACATGCATCCCCGTGGGGGCAGAGATGCAGGGCCGCTCGATCGGGGCGTACCTGCGGCAGTCACTGCACCTGTCTGCCCGGTGCATCCATCGCCTGAAAGAAAGGCCGATGGGCATCTGCGTCAACGGCCAGCATGTCACCGTCCGCTATGTCCTGCAGGCCGGGGATATACTTTCCCTGCACCTGGTCGGGGCGGGGGATATCCCGCCGGGGGTACGATGCACCGCCCTGCCGTATCCGATATTGTATGAAGATGATGCCGTGCTCTGCATCGCCAAGCCGGCGGGCATGCCCACCCACCCCTCGCACGGGCATGTAGGGGACACCCTGTCGGATGCTCTGCGCACCGCCTATGCCCAGCCGGACATGGTCGTGCACCCGGTCAACCGGCTGGATCGCCAGACCAGCGGCGTGGTGCTCTTCGCCAAGACGGCTGTTGCCGCCGCCCACCTGAGCCGCGATCTTGCCGCCGGGCGATTTGAAAAGACCTATCTGGCCTTGACCGGGCAGGCGCCCGTCCCGCCGCAGGGGCGCATGACCGACTGGATCACGCGGGAGGCAGACAGCATCATACGCCGCTGTACGGCACAAGAAGGGGAAGGGGATCTGGCCGTGGCCGATTATGTCACACTGGGCCAGCGCCCGGGGGTCGCCCTGCTTGCTCTGCGCCCCCACACCGGGCGCACCCATCAGTTGCGCGTCCAATTGGCCGCGCGTGGCCTGCCACTGATCGGGGATGATCTGTATGGCGGGAACCCCGCCATGGCACGGCAGGCACTGCACGCCGTGTCCCTGTCTTTCCCCCATCCCATCCACGCGGGGCAGGTGCACGTAGCGGCACCGGTGCCGCCGGACATGCAGGCGCTCTGGGCGGCGCCTATCCCCGTAATGGAAGAAGGTTTGTTCCAACATGCATGAAAAAGTAAAAGAAAGAATGCGGCAGACGCACGCGTGGCTGAAAGAATACGTGCCGCGCCCTGCCGCATGGATCTTCTGGATCGCGCTGGCCTCGGCCATCCTTTTGGGCATCGCCTGCCTTTCTTCCGGCGCCGCCGATCTGATCGACCGTACCATCGGCGCTCCCCTGCGCACCGTCCTTGCCTCGCTGACCAACTGGCTCCCGTTCTCCCTGGCGGAGACGGTCGTGTACCTGTTGCCTCTGGTCCTGGTGCTCTTTGTGTGGATGGGCGTGCGCCGCGCCCGGAATACCCAGGCGTTCCGCCGCTTCCTCTTTTCGGCCCTTGCCGTGGTGCTGGTGCTGTGCATCCTCTTCGTCTTCACGCTGGGGTGCGCCTATCATGGTAGCACGCTGGATAGTAAGCTCGGGCTCGCACGGCAGCCCGTCTCCGCCACTGCGCTGTATCAGACAGCCCTCTGGTTGCAGGCGGAGAGCGAACGGCTCTGCCCGGAGTTTTCCCAGGAATATCAAGGCTCTACGATCATGCCACTGGATTGGGATGAGATGAATGCGGCTCTGTTGGAGGCCTATGACACCGTCGCGGATACCTATCCCTTCCTGCAACGGATGGAGAGCCGTGTGAAGCGCGTTACCGCCTCCTCCTTCCTTTCCCAACTGCACCTGACGGGGATCTACACCTATATGACCGGGGAGGCCAATATCAATACGACCCCGCCGGACTATTGCCTGCCGTTCACCGCCGCACATGAGATGGCCCACCAGCGTGGCATCGCACGGGAGAACGAGGCCAATTTTGTAGCGTTCCTCGTTTGCATTTCCTCCGAGAATGCCTACCTCCGTTACTGTGGCTATACCAATATGTTGCAGTATGTCATGAATGCGCTCTACACCGCCGATAAAGAGGCCTACCAGACGCTGGCAAAGTCGTATAGCACCTCTCTTGCCTGGGAGATGCATGCCTACGCGCTCTATTACGCGGAGTATGCCGACAGCCGCATCGGGGAGGTCAGTCATGCGGTCAATAATGCCTACCTCCAGTTGCAGGGGACAGCCGGGACCGCCAGCTATGGCATGGTGGTCGATCTGGCCGTGGCGTATCATGCCAGCATCTATGCGGATACCCCCGCCACATAAAGTGGTTGCCTTTTACAAAACAAAAAGCGGATGCCCGCGGCCCATCGGCCGCGGGCATCCGCTTGCTCTATCGCTGTATGGGATAAAAAGACCTAGGCAGTAGGGAAGGCCCTTCCACACTACTCTGTCCGCCGCGTTTTCTGACAGCAGGGGGGAGCCGTGCCCGGGCACGGCTCCCTGCATTTCAGAGCGCGTATGCCGGCATACGCGGCAGGAGAAGGGTATGGAGAGGATCTGTGTGCAAGGGGGGCGCCCACTGCGCGGCGCCGTTTCTGTCAGTGGCTGTAAAAACGCGGCACTGCCCATCTTGATCGCCACACTGCTCTGTGAAGATGCGTGCGTGATCGAGGGCGTGCCGGATATATCGGATGTGCGCCTTACCTTGCAGATGTTGCGGGATATGGGGTGTACCGTAGAAGAACAGGCGGGCGGGTGCGTGCGGATCCATACCGGGCACGCCATGGTGCCGCCCCGGCCGGATGGCCGGAGCGGCGGGATGCGCGCTTCTCTGTATTTTCTCGGCGCCTGCCTCGGGCGCTTCGGTCATGGGCAGATCGGGCGCGTGGGTGGTTGTGACCTGGGCGGCCGCCCCATCGACCAGCACGCCAAGGCCTTTGCCGCCCTGGGGGCAGACTTGTCGGTGGGGGCAGAGGGGATCGCCGTATGCGCCGCCCCCTTGCATGGCGGCCATATTACCTTTGACCTGATATCGGTCGGCGCCACGATCAATGCCGTGCTCGCCGCCGTGCGCGCGCCGGGGGAGACCGTCCTTTGTAACACCGCCACAGAGCCGCATGTGCTGGACGTGATCTCGTTTCTGCGGTGCTGTGGGGCCGATATCCGCCTGGTCCCCGGCGGGGCCATACATATCCATGGGGTGGCGCACCTTGCGGGGTGCCGGTATCGCATCCTGCC
>CAYXDB010000019.1:0-18243 GCA_964463735.1 uncultured Ruminococcus sp.
TCATGCCAAGGCACTATCCACACTCGGCTATGCCTATTATGGAGGGAACGAGCTGTTCCCTTGCGATTGGGACAGAGCGCGGGATTGTTTTCTCAAACTTCTGGAGATGGATAATACATCTGATCTGAAAAAATGCCAGTATGCCAATACGCTCGGATACATCTTCTATTACGGAAGATGCAACGATGGCATTCCAGAATATGAAAAAGCATATTCGTATTTTGCCCTGGGCGCCGCCGGCGGCATGTATGAATCGATGTATAAGCTGGCGGATATGTATGCACACGGCTATGGGGTAACAAAGAATACCCGCGCGGCAGTGACATTGGTCAATATGGTGTATACCGAAAACCTGCGTCTGATCGAGGAAGGGCAGTTCGATTGCCAATTTGCAGATGCCGCACTGCGCATGGGGAATCTTTGCCGCGACGATATCCTCCATGACGATGCATACTACTACTATACACTGGCGGATCTTGCCATCAGAAAAAGGCTTGCCTACGATCGCTATGGTGATGCACAAGTGTTCTCCGGCATTCAAAAAGAACTGGCGCGGATACGGGAAGGCCGGCCGCTGAAAAAAGCGCCCGCGCTCACCCTGAAATACGCACCCCGCGTTTTTGAAGACCTGTTTGCGGAGCATTCCTGCTTTGTTACACTGCGCCCTCTAAAAAACGGTATCAAGATCACGGTAACGCGCTTACCTAAACCGGGAAAATATGAGGTGGCATCTGTCTTTGACTGCTACCCGGAATACGGTTATTGCGACCTGATCAGAGCGGCATCTATGACGGCGTTGGGGCCTGAACTTCCGCATTTGAGAGAAAAACGATCGTTTGTTGCGGATGGGTTCGATGCCATTTGGGAGGATGATGGTCTGCACGGTTCATTTACCCATCATGGCGAGGAACAGTTCACCTTTGTGGCAGATAGATTTGTACGAAAGCTCCCGAAAAGATCCCAAAAGGCATAGACAGAATACTCGTTTGCCAGTGTCGTCTGGTTTACGTGCCTGTTATGGAGTAAAAAAAGAGAGCGTGATGGGGCCTGCGAAATGGCATGGAAGGACCGCGCCGCAGAATACCATCATTCCCAACTTTGCGCGCCCCCGGTACGGCCTAGCCGTACCGGGGGCGCGCGCTAAAAGCATGAGCCACGCACCGGGATCTCCGGTGCGTGGCTCATGACAGTAAGGGGCTTGTGGTTATACGGCGCGGCCCATGGTATAGGCCTGTTCCATCGCGGGGTGGCCCTGGATCTCTCCCTTTTCATAGGCACCGCCACCGATGATGACGCCCTTTTCCACCGCGCCCTCTACGCAGGCGGCATACCCGCGGAAGCAGGCCAGGGTGGTATCGGCGGAGGCATCTTCTTCATCCGCCATCGTCACGATGTAATAAAATTCCTTGTCCCGCACTTCCAGCCAGCGTGCCACCGTGCGGTCGATAACGGCCTTGAGCTGGGCATCGATGGCATAGAAATATACGGGGCTGGCCAGCACCAGCACATCTGCCTCGATCATCTTTTGCAGTACCTTGGCCATGTCGTCCTGCTGGACGCATCGCCCGGTCTCGCGGCAGGCATAGCAGGCGTAGCAATAACCGATGTGCTTCTCCGCCACGCGGATCTTTTCCACCGTGTGCCCGGCCTCGGTCGCCCCGCGGGCAAAGGCGTCACACAGCAGGTCAGAATTTCCGCCCCGGCGGGGGCTCCCGGACAGGATCAATACTTTCTTGCTCATATAGATCTCCTTACCAGTTCTTTTTGTCTTTGGTGCAGTCGTGCTGTTGCTTGCGCTCCTCCACCATCTGGACGAACCATTCTACCATGTGGGGGTCGGTGTGGGAAAAGAAACTGCTCTGCCCCCGGTCCAGCGCGGCGATGGCGGCCATGTCTTCTCCGGTCAGGGAGAAGTCAAAGACCTGGAAGTTCTCCTCCATGCGCTCTATGTGCGTGGATTTGGGGATGGCCACGACTCCGCGCTGCAAGTGCCAGCGCAAAATGACCTGTGCCACCGTTTTGCCGTGCCGTGCGGCGATCTCCTTGAGCTCCGGCAGGTCGAACATGCCGCCCCGCCCTTCTCCAAACGGTGCCCACGCCTCCATCTGCACCCCGTATTTGTCGTGCCAGGGCTGGGCCGCCGTCTGTTGGTGGTGGGGATGGATCTCTATCTGGTCGACCATCGGCCGGATACGGCTGAAGGAGGCCAGGTCGATCATGCGGTCCGGGGCGAAGTTGGAGATGCCGATGGCACGGATCTTTTTCGCGTCATACAGATCTTCCAGCGCGCGATACGCACCGTAGACATCGCCAAACGGCTGGTGCAACAGGCACAGATCCAAATAGTTCACCTGCAACTTGCGCATGGATTCCCGCACGGAGGCCAGCGTCTGTTCATAGCCGTAGTGCTCGATCCATACCTTGGTGGTCAGGAATATCTCTTCCCGCGGGATGCCGCTCTCGGCCAGCGCCTGCCCCACCTCTTCTTCATTAAAATAGCTTTGCGCCGTGTCGATCAGGCGATAACCCACCCGCAGGGCATCCCGCACACAGCGGGTGCATTCCTGCCGGGTCACCTGATAGACGCCATAGCCCAATTGGGGCATTTGGACACCGTTGGACAGCGTAACGTATTGCATAGCCTTTCCTCCTTGTGTAGTAAAAATTTCTGGCAAGGCACCCGTGTGTCGTGAAGCGGGATGCTCAGCACTCCCGCAGGAACAGGCAGGTGTTGGGCGCCAGGGTGAAGACCGGTGTGTCCGTCTGCCCGATGCACGTGCCGTCGTGCCCTTCATCCAGCAGATAGATGTCATAGTGCGCCCCGGCCTTGGCCGTGCCAAAGTCCAGGCGGACGGTCTTCTGCGGCGCGCCTTCCTCGTGCTCGGTATAGTAGGCCAGGATGGTGTGCATTTTCCCGCTCTCATCCTTGCCGCACAGGGTGTAGATATCCGGCTCGGCACCCAGGCAGGGGATCTCCTGCGGCATGCCATATAGCGCGTTATACCACAGGAAAGGATAGTAACCCTTCAGGGGCGCCATGGAGTAATAATCAAAGGCACCGTTGAATACGCCGGGGCGTGTGTCGTAATACATCAGCATGTCGATGGGGGAGGGCTGTGCGGCGCACAGGGTGGCCATGGTAAAGGCCGCGCCCTTCATCCCGTGGATGGTCAGCAGAGAGGGGACAAAATCGTCGCCCCATCCCCGGACATAGTTCCACTCGTTCAGGATGCTCTCGGTATCGGTATAGCCGTAGCGGTCCAGCAGGGCACGGACCTCCGCCCCTTTGTCGATCAGGCACTTCACATCGGTGGTGTAGATATGCCAGGAGAAGAAGTCCAGCGCCACCCCGCGTGCCCGCATCGTGGCAAGGAATTCCTCAGCCCATGCCATATTGCAGCACAGCGCCGGGCCACCGATCTTCAGATGCGGGAAGCAGGCTTTCAGATGCAGGGCGGCCGTGGCAAAGAAGTCAAAGAACTGGGCCTTCGTCCCGCCCCAGGTCAGCCGCCTGGCCTCCGGGGCGCCGTCCGGTACCATGTCAGCCTCGTTCCAGATCTCCCAATACGGCATATCCAGTTGGAAGCCGCCTGCCCACCCCTCGGTATAATGCCGGATGATGTGCTCACAGATCCTGGCCCATTTGCCAAAGTCCTTCGGGGGGAGCGTGTCGTGCTTTTTTATCTGATGCTCGATCGTCTGCCCCAGACGGTAAAAGGTCCTGGTACCGGCCTCCAGCGTGTACAGGATGCTCTCGTCCGTGCAAGCAAAGTCATAGGAGGCGGGGTCATTCTCGTCTGCGTCAAAATTCGGGAATACGGCCGTGATATCGTGGCTGAAGGGGCCGCCGTAAGCGCCGATGATGCCATTGGAATCATGGTTGCGCGAATAGGGGAAACCGGCCGCCTGATAGGCAGAGAAATTGGAGCGCGTCTGGTCGTCCGGCGCGTGGCGCTTGCCGAGCGGGCCGCCGTTGGTCGCGTGCAGGATCTTAAAAGGTTTGCCGCCTTGGGTAGGATCGAACTGTAAGACCTTTTCCATGGTATCTCTCCTTTTCACGGGCACCCCGCAGGGGGCCTCTGCCGTTATGATACCATAGGCCGGGGTGCCTGTCAAGTACCGGGAGGAAAAATCCTGCGGGGCGTAGCTTTTTTGGCGGGGGGCTGGAAAAATGGTGCAATGTGTGATATAATATAAGCATGTAAGGATCTTTCACGCCGCATGCAGGCAGGCGCACCACAAAAGCGCCGCTTTGCGTGGTGTGAAGGCAGGACAAAAAGACCGCCCCCGGGGGCGGCGGAAAAGGAGCGAAACGATGGAGAAACAACACATGTATCAGGCCGCCCGCCTGACCGGCGAGCGGGCCCTGTTCGGGGCACATGACCTGTGCCTGAAGGATACGATCTTTGACGATGGGGAGTCCCCCTTGAAAGAGAGCCGGGACCTGGAACTGTATGGCTGTATGTTCAAATGGAAATACCCGCTCTGGTACGCCAAACATGTCCTGGCGCGTTCCTGCACCTGGTTCGATATGGCGCGCGCCGGTGTGTGGTATAGCGAGGATATCTGTGTGGAGGATGGCGCGATCGAGGCGCCTAAGAACTTCCGCCGCTGTCGTGATCTGACCCTGCGGCGCGTCTCTTTTGCCAACGCGGCAGAGACGCTGTGGCATTGCCGGAACGTCACGCTGGAGCAGGTCACCGCACGGGGCGATTATTTCGCCATGAACAGCGAGGATATGACGGTGCAGGGGCTGACGCTGTATGGCAACTACTCGTTTGACGGGGTGCGGAACGTGGAACTGCGGGACTGCCGCCTGCTCTCCAAAGACGCCTTCTGGAACAGCGAGAACGTGACCGTATATCACTCCTTCATCTCCGGGGAATATCTGGGGTGGAATGCTAAGAACCTCACCCTGATCGACTGCACGATAGAGAGCCTGCAAGGGCTGTGTTACATCGACCACCTGGTCATGAAGGACTGCCGCCTGTTGAACACGACGCTGGCCTTTGAATATTCGACGGTGGAGGCGGACATCGAGGGGCGCGTGGAAAGCGTCCTCAACCCTTCCGGCGGGACCATTTGCGCCGATGAGATCGGCACCCTGACGGTCGAGCGCGACCGGGTGGACTCGGATAAGACACGCATCATCTGCCGCGCGGCACAGCACGCATAAAGGCGGAGAGGATATGCCATACGATTTTGATACACCGCCCGAGCGGCGGGGGACTGGCTCCCTGAAGTGGGACGTAGGGGAGAGGGAACTGCCCATGTGGGTGGCGGATATGGATTTTGCCGCCGCCCCGCCGATCCGCGCGGCGATCCAGGCACGCGCCCAGCACGGGGTGTTTGGCTATGCGATCCTGCCGGACGCGTGGTATGAGGCCTATGCGGCCTGGTGGCAGCGCCGCCATGCGCTGACGATCGAGCGGGACTGGCTGATCTTCTGCACCGGGGTGGTGCCCGCCATCTCCAGCATCGTGCGCAAGCTCACCACGCCCAATGAGAATGTCCTGCTCTGCACACCGGTCTACAATATCTTTTTCAATTCGATCGTCAATCAGGGGCGCCGCGTGCTGGAATCCCCGTTGCTCTACGACGGCACGGCCTATCAGATCGACTGGGAGGATCTGGAGCGGAAATTGGCCGATCCCCAGACCACGATGATGATCTTGTGCAACCCGCACAATCCGATCGGCCGTATCTGGGATGCCGCCACACTTTCCCGGATCGGGGAACTGTGCGCCCGGCACCACGTGCTGGTGCTGTCGGATGAGATACATTGTGATCTGACCGCGCCGGGGCACGCCTATGTCCCCTTTGCCGCGGTATCCCCGCTCTGCCGGGATAACAGCATCACGTGCCTGGCACCGACCAAGGCATTCAATCTGGCGGGGCTACAGACCGCCGCTGTCATGGTGCCGGACCCCGTTCTGCGGCATAAGGTCTGGCGGGCGCTGAACACCGATGAGGTGGCAGAGCCCAATGCCTTCGCCGTGGATGCCACGATAGCCGCCTTCCGTGAGGGGGCGGACTGGCTGGATGCCCTGTGTGCCTACGTACAGCACAACCGGGAACTGGTGGGGGCCTATCTGCAACAGCACCTGCCCGCTTTGCATCTGGTGGCGGGGGAGGCGACCTATCTGCTGTGGATCGATGCCACGGCGCTCTCTGCCGTGCCGGGGCACGCAGACGAGAGTTTTCCCGCATTCCTGCGGCGCACTACGGGGCTGTACCTGTCGGATGGCGCCGCCTATGGCGAGAGCGGGCGGGGATTTTTACGCATGAATATCGCCTGCCCCACCTCCCGCGTGCAGGAGGGGCTGGAGCGCCTGGCAGAGGGCGTGCGCCTGTGGTGCCTGCCGCAGGGGCAGACGGCGGCTCAATAATGATATTTGCGGCGCTTGCCCAGCAGGAAGGCCACGCCCAGTAGCAGGGCCAGGCCCTCTGCCACCACCACCGAGGCCCATACCCCGGTGATGTCCCAGATAGCGGGCAGGAGCAGGACGGCGGCCGTCTGGAAGACCAGCGTGCGCAGGAACGCGATCAGCGCGGAGGTCAGGCCGTCGTTGAGGGCGGTGAAAAAGCCTGAGGTGAAGATGCCGTAGCCCATGAAGGGGAAGCACAGAGAGAAGATGCAGAAGCCGTAGGTGGTCATGGCCAGCAGGTCGGCATCGTAACCGACAAAGGCCAGTGAGACGGGGTAGGCGAGCAGTTCTGCCGCGATCAGCATGGCGACGCCACAGGAGGTCATCAGCACCAGGCTCTTTTTCAGCAATCCCTTCAGTTCTGCGTGGTTCTGCGCCCCATCGTGAAAGCTGATGATCGGCGCCACGCCGATGGTGTACCCGAGGAAAGCGGCGGAAAAGATCATGCTGACGTACATCATCACGCCGTAGGCCGCCACGCCGTCTTCCCCAGCGTAGTTCATCAACTGGAGATTGTAGAGGATGCCCACCAGGCTCATGGACACGTTGCTCATGAATTCGGAAGAACCGTTGGTGCAGGTGCGCAGGATCGCCTGGCCGTCATAGCAGGTCCGGCCCAGCCGGAGGAACGTGCTGTTTTGCCGGGAGAAGTAGAGCAGGGGGATCGCGCCGCCCACCGTCTGGGACACCGCTGTGGCAATGGCCGCCCCCGCCAGCTTGTATTCCTGCGGCAACAGGATCACCAGCAGGGCGTCCAGCGCCATATTGGTCACACCGGCGCCGATGGTGACATACAGGCCCAGTTGCGGCCGCTCTGCCGCTACGAAGAAGCTTTGGAACATCATTTGCATGATGTAAAAGGGCAGGGCACAGAGAATGATCCGGCCATATTGCACGCTGTACGTAAGCAGTTCTCCCTCCGCGCCCATCCATGTTGCGATCGTGGGCAGGAACAGGATGCCCGCGATGGCGAGCACGATCCCGAGGGCGAAGCCCACGTACACGATGAGGGAGAAGATGCGGTTGGCCCTTTTCTTGTCCCCGGCGCCATATGTGTTGGAGATCAGTGCGGAGCCGCCGGTGCCGAACATGAAGCCCACGGTGCCAAAGATCTGCAAGATCGGCATGATGAGGTTTACTGCGGCGAAAGGGGTCTTCCCGGAAAAGTTGGAAACGAAGAAACCGTCCACCACGCTGTAAATGGAGGTAAAGATCATCATGGCGATGGAGGGCAGGGTAAAGCGGATCAGTTTTTTATAGGTGAAGTGATCGGATAATTGCATACGTATAAACCTCCGTGAATGGGACCGTGATCGTGCATTGCGATAAAAAAACACCCGGTAACGCGTAGGCGTGACCGAGCTCACTCGACATCTTATCTGACAGATGGCCTGCGGGCGCATGCCCACGATCCTCGACGCTACGGCGAACTGTCCTCCGATGCGAACCTATTATACCATGCCTTTTCCGATTTTGCAACAGGAAAAGCAAAAATAATGGCAATTTTCCAGAAACGGGTAGGTTTCTGGATGGCACTTTTTGCAACAGCGGCAGGCCGACGTGTGGAAAATACGCCTGCAAAAGAAGAAAGAGAGGGATCTATGGACTACTGTACCATCCGGGAGATGGAAGAGAAAGACCGGGCGCAGGTGCTTGCCTGGATGCGGGTCTTTTATGCCTCCGCGGCCGTGCTCAGCAACGGTTCCGAGGCGATCTTTACATCCGATATCGACCACTGCGTGGGGGATTGCCCCTATCTGGAAGGATATATACTGGAGCGCGATGGCCGCCCGCAGGGGTATGCCATGGTGGCCAAAAGCTTCTCCACCGAGTATGGCAAGCCCTGCGTATGGATCGAGGATCTGTACGTCTGTGAGGAGGCCCGCGGCACGGGGCTTGGCTCGCGCTTTTTGCAGTGCATGGCCGAAAAATATCCCCGCGCGCTCCTGCGCCTGGAGGTAGAGGCCGAGAACGAGCGCGCCGTGCACGTCTACCGCAAGGCCGGCTTTGATGTCCTCCCCTACACGGAAATGAAGAAAAATGACCGCCCGCTCTAAAGGGTACGCCCCCGGCAGAAAAGTTCTGCCGGGGGCGCTTGTGTTTACAGGGTGTCCACCGGGAAGAGGATGCGCAGCTGGTTGACCTTGCTCTGGTAGGCCTTTTGCTGTTTTTCCCGCAGCAAGGTGGCGCGGATCTCTTCTTTGACCTCGGCAAGGGCCGGGACGGCGGCCTCTTTTTTATCATCCAGCCGGATCAGGTGATAGCCGAACTGGGTCTTGACCGGAGCGGAAAGTTCGCCCGGCTGGAGTGCAAGGCACGCCTCCTCAAATTCCGGGACCATCTGGCCGCGGCCAAATTCGCCAAGGGAACCGCCCTGCTCCCGCGAGGGGCAGGAACTGTGGGCGCGTGCCGCGTCTTCAAAGCTGATCTCCCCCGCCACGATCTTCTCCCGCAGGGCGGCGGCCTGTTCTTCGCTCTCTACCAGGATGTGGCTGGCCACTAGGCGCTCACCACCCCCCAGCCGGTCGCGGTTCTCTTCATAGAAGGCGGCGATCTCTTCTTCTTTGACCGTGGCCTGGGATGTGGCCTTTTCGATCGCATAGTTGATCAGCAGGGACTCTTTGGCCTGCTTCAGCTGCGCCTTGAAGGCGGGCTCCGCCTCAAAGAGATTGCGGCTGGCCTCCAACAGGAACAGCTTGCGGTTGATCAGCTCTTCCAGGATCGCGGCGCGCCCCTCCGGGTTGTTGTAGGCCTGCCCCCGCTGGCCCAGGCTGGCAAGGAACTGTGTGACATCGCGCTCCGTCACGGCCATGCCGCCAACGGTCGCCAAAACTCTTTCTTCCATGGTTACTTCCTTTCGCATGCACAAGATGCACTCAGTATACCACATTGCGCTAAAAAAGGCAAGGGCCTTTGCAAATTTTCCCCCTGCGCCGTGGTTTTTGTGCCGGCCGGGTACCACGCCACATAAAAAGCCGCGCCGGGGTGCCATGTGGCACCCCAGGCTGGCAAGGAACTGTGTGACATCGCGCTCCGTCACGGCCATGCCGCCAACGGTCGCCAAAACTCTTTCTTCCATGGTTACTTCCTTTCGCATGCACAAGATGCACTCAGTATACCACATTGCGCTAAAAAAGGCAAGGGCCTTTGCAAATTTTCCCCCTGCGCCGTGGTTTTTGTGCCGGCCGGGCACCACGCCACATAAAAAGCCGCGCCGGGGTGCCATGTGGCACCCCGGCGCAGGCATCGGTCACCGCGGCGGATAGAAGGGGCTCACGGCTCGACCAGCGCGGGCGACGCCGGGATCGCTTTCACCACGATGCGCAGGGCGGTGCGCTCCTCCTCCTCCATCTCGATCGCCATGAATTGCGGCTGGCAGATCAGTTGCAGGTCCGCCGCCTGCATGAACCCATTGGCGATGGCGATCGCCTTGATCGCCTGGTTGGTCGCGCCCGCCCCCACGGCCTGCACCTCCGTGCATCCGCATTCACGGATCGCACCGGCGATCGCACCGGCGACCATACTGGGGTTAGACTTGGATGATACCTTCAAAATATTCATATCTGTTCGCACTCCTGCTGTTCGGTAGATCGTTCTGCTACTATTATACACGCCCGCTGAGGATTTTGCAATAACTTTACAAATAAAAATCCATTTCAGGCGAATATTTTATTTATCTTGTACGATTTACAGCCGCACGCGCTCGATCTGCGTGACGCGGGCAGGCGCCCCCATCTCTACCGTAAAGATCACCCCGTCCGCATGGACGTCCCCTTCGGCCGGTGCATAGCGCTCGGGCAGGCCCGTCAGCATGCGGTGCAGGATCACGTCCTGGCGCATCCCCAGGATGCCGTCCTCCGGCCCGCACATGCCCAGATCTGTGACGTAGCCCGTCCCGCCGGGCAGAATGACTGTATCGGCCGTGGGCACGTGGGTGTGGGTGCCGTATACGATCTGCACGCGCCCGTCCAGATAGCGGCCCATGGCCAGTTTCTCCCCCGTGGCCTCCGCATGGAAGTCCAGCATGGCCAGGTCATAGCGCCCTTCCTCCCGCTGTAACACGCGGTCTAGTGCGCGGAAAGGACAGTCGATCGGATCCATCTCCACCCGGCCGATCGCATTGATGACCAGCAGGCGATAGCCGTTCAGCGGCAGGATGGTATAGCCGCTCCCCGGTACCTCCGGCGGATAGTTGACCGGGCGCAGAAGGGCCCCGTTTGTCTCGAGCAGGGGGTGTAGCCCCTTTTTTTGCAGGGTGTGGTTGCCCCCCGTCAGCACATCGGCGCCGCCGTCCAGCAGTGCCTGTGCGGCTTCCGGCTCCGGCCCTATGATGAACCCGGCGTTCTCCACGTTCACCGCGACCAGATCCAGGTGCATCTGGCGCCGCACCTCCCACAGTTTGCCCGCCAGCCAGGTGGCAGAGCGCGGGTCGGTCACGTCTCCAATGGCAAGTATTCTCATGTGTATATCCTCATGCTTTGTGTATAAGTGTCAGGCAGGTCACATATATTATGGAAGAAAAGACCGGGAAGGGCCTTTCCGGCGCTCCCCGGTCTGTGACGTTATTTTGCGTAATCTACCGTGCGGCTCTCCCGGATCAGGTTGACTTTGATCTGGCCGGGGTACTCTAACTCGCCCTCAATCTTTTTGGCGATGTCGCGCGCCAGCAACTTCATCTTGTCGTCGCTGATCATCTCCGGCTTCACCATCACGCGCACCTCGCGGCCGGCCTGGATGGCAAAGCACTTGTCCACCCCGTCAAAGCCGGAGGCGATCTCCTCCAACTTCTGCAACCGCTTGATGTAGTTCTCCACATTCTCGCGCCGTGCCCCCGGCCGCGCCGCCGAGATGGCGTCTGCCGCCTGGACGATGAAGGCCACGATGCTACGCGGCTCTACGTCGCCATGGTGTGCCTCGATCGCGTGGATGACATCTTTGCTCTCGTGATATTTCTGTGCCACTTCCACGCCCAATTGTACGTGGGAGCCTTCAGATTCATGCGTCAGCGCCTTGCCGATATCATGCAGCAGGCCGGCACGCTTGGCCAGCGTGCTGTCCACGCCCATCTCTTCCGCGATCATACCGCTCAACAGCGAGACCTCGACAGAGTGGCGCAGGACGTTCTGCCCGTAACTGGTACGGTAGCGCAGGCGCCCCAGCAGGCGCATCATCTCCGGATTGATGCCGTGCACGCCAGTCTCAAAGATCGCCTTTTCCCCCGCCTGCTTGATGGAGTTCTCCACATCGCGCTGGGCCTTTTCGACCATTTCTTCAATGCGTGCCGGGTGGATACGGCCGTCCGAGATCAGCTTCTCCAGCGCCAGCCGTGCGGTCTCCCGCCGGATGGGGTCAAAGCCGGAAATGGTGATGACCTCCGGCGTGTCATCAATGATCAGTTCCACCCCCGTCATGGTCTCGATCGTGCGGATGTTGCGTCCTTCACGCCCGATGATGCGTCCCTTCATCTCCTCATTGGGCAGGGGGACGACGGAAATGGCGATCTCACTGACCTGGTCCGCCGCGCAACGCTGGATCGCCAGCGACAGGATGCTCTTGGCGCGGGCATCGGCCTCTTCTTTGTAGCGTGCTTCAAACTCAGACAGGCGCAGGGCCGTCTCGTGCTCGATCTCACCGGAGACCTTGGCAAGCAACAGCTCCTTGGCTTCCTCTGCGGTCGTGCCGGAAATGCGCTCCAGGGCGACCGTCTGCTTCTGCACCAGGTCGTTTGCCGCTTCCCGCAGGGTATCGATCTTCTTCTGCTCTTCGCTCAGGTCTGCCTCGCGCTGGTCCAGCGCGGCCAGTTTCTGGTCGATGCTCTCTTCCTTCTGGGCGATCCGGCGCTCCTGACGGGAAACTTCTTTGCGCCGTTCCTTCAGCTCATTGTCCGCATCGTTCTTCGCGGTCAGGATCTCTTCTTTTGCTTCCAGCAGGGCCTCTTTCTTGCGGGTCTCTGCTTCGTGGATGGCATCGTTAACGATCTTCAGCGCCTCGGCATTGGCATCACCGATCATGCGCTCTCCCTTCTTTTTCCGCATCAGGAAAAAGAGGAACACGAGCGCGCCGCCGCAGAGCAGGCCGATCAGGGCGCCGATCAAAATAGATATGGGATCCACAGTACACCTCCTTGTTCTTTCTTTCGGTCATTCGATACTATACAAATATTAAAAAGTGCCTGCCCGCATGAGTCGTGGGTTCCCCCGCCCGAGACAGCGTGCCCAGCGTGCTTACCGTTTAATACCTATACGTACCTTATATTATATATGATAAATCGCTGTCTGTCAAGAGGCCACGGGCCTTCTTGGGGCGCGCAAAGGCCTTTTTTGCAGAGCATTCACAAAAAATTCATATATTTTTTTGCTTTCCCTCTTGACAAGTGGGGCATTGAGTGGTAAAGTATAGTCAGAAATTAGCACTCGCAAGTCTCAAGTGCTAAAATCACAGAAAAGACGGTACCTGAGCGTGGCGGGAAAGGAGGGGCCCATGTTGGAGGAACTGAGCGAAAGAAAACGACGTATATTGCAGGCCATCATTGAGGCGCACATCGCGGGCGGGGAGCCGGTCGGCTCTAAGTATCTGGCGCAGGATAAGCAGTTGTCCTGTTCGTCTGCTACCATCCGTAACGAGATGGCGGAACTGGAGAGCCTGGGCTATCTGGAACAGCCGCACACTTCTGCCGGGCGCATCCCGTCTGAGCAGGGCTACCGGTTTTATGTAGATGCCCTGCTGGAGCGCTATCGGATGACGAGCAGTGAGATCGAGGAGATCCACCGCACCTTGCGCTATAAGTTGAACGAGCTGGACTCCGTCCTGTACGATGCCTCGCGCCTGGCCTCCCACCTGACCAATTATACCTCCATCGCCATCAAGCCACGGGCGGAGAGCGTGCGGGTACAGCGCTACGACAGCATGCCGGTCGATGACCGCAACTTCGTGCTGTTGATGCTGTTTGAAGGTGGCGTGGCCAAGACCAAATATATCCGTACCGGTTTTGACATCCTGCCGGAGCAACTGGCTTCTCTGACGGCGTTGCTGAACCGCCATCTGGTCGGCCTGACGGCAGAGGAACTGACCGTTTCACGCATCTGCCATCTGGAACAGCTGGCGGGGCTGGCCGCCCCACTGGTCTCTCCCCTGGTCAAAGCGGTGTGGGAGACCATGAACGAGATGGACGGGGGCGAGGTCAAGGTGCAGGGTGTGAACCGCCTGCTGGAATATCCGGAATATGCCGATGTGGACCATATGAAGGATATGCTCGGCATGCTGGAACACAAGGAAGAACTGCTGGATCTGGTGGCGGCCGAAGAGGCAAACGGGCAGGACGTGCACGTCTATATCGGACGGGAGAACACGGTGGATGTCATGAGCCACTCCGCCCTGGTGTACCGCCAGATCCGCCATGAGGGGCGCGTGGTGGGCGCCATTGGCGTCATAGGCCCCTGCCGGATGAATTATTCCAAGGTGATCGAGACCCTGAACCAGTTGGCCGAGGGGATCGGAAACGCCATGGGGGACACCACCGGGCGAGAAAACGATTAGAGAAAGAGGGAACGAGATGAGCGAAGAAGTGAAGGAAACGGCGCAGGCGACCGAGGAGACTGCGGCGGCGCCGGATGTGACGCAGGAGAAGGCGGCCACGCAGGCACTGGCCGATGCCCTGCAGGAGAACGACCGGCTGAAAAAGGAACTGGACGCCGAAAAAGACCGCTATCTGCGGATGCTGGCGGAATATGAAAACTATCGCAAGCGGACACAGAAAGAGCGCGAGGGCGTCTATACCGATGCAGTGGCAGATACGGTAGCGGCATTTTTGCCGGTGCTGGACAATCTGGAACGGGCCGGTGCGGTGGCGGGCGACCCCGCCAAGATCGCCGAGGGACTGGACCTGACGGCCAAGCAGGCACGCGCGGTGCTCACCTCCTTACATGTGGAGGAAACGGCCACCGCCGGAGACGCCTTTGACCCGATGATCCACAATGCCGTGATGCATGTGGAGGACGACACCTGTGGCGAGAGCGAGATCGTGGAAGTGCTCCAGCGCGGCTACCGGCGCGAGGGCAAGGTCATCCGTCATGCGATGGTCAAGGTAGCAAACTAACAAAAATAAATCATCTGATTCAGGAGGATATAATTATGGGAAAGATCATTGGTATCGATCTGGGAACGACGAATTCTTGTGTGGCGGTGTACGAGGGCGGTGAGCCGATCGTGATCCCGAACCCCGAAGGGGCGCGGACGACACCTTCGGTCGTGGGCTTCTCCAAGTCCGGCGAGCGTATGGTGGGCCAGGTGGCAAAGCGCCAGGCGATCACCAACCCGGATAAGACCGTCATGAGCATCAAGCGCCACATGGGCAGTGATTACCGTGTGGAGATCGATGACAAGAAATACACCCCGCAGGAGATCTCGGCTATGATCCTGCAGAAGTTGAAGGCAGATGCCGAGGCGTATCTGGGTGCCCCGGTGACCGAGGCGGTCATTACCGTACCGGCTTACTTCTCGGACAGCCAGCGCCAGGCGACCAAGGATGCCGGCCGCATCGCAGGTCTGGAGGTCAAACGTATCATCAACGAGCCGACAGCGGCCGCACTGGCCTACGGCATCGATAAGGATGCCAAGGCACAGAAGATCATGGTCTATGACCTGGGCGGCGGTACCTTCGATGTCTCCTTGCTGGAGATCGATGATGGGGTGTTTGAGGTCGCCGCGACCAACGGCGATACGCGCCTGGGCGGCGATGACTTCGACCAGCGCCTGATCGACTGGATGGCCGATAAGTTCCAGGCGGAGAACGGCATCGACCTGCGCCGCGACAAGATGGTGGTACAGCGTTTGAAGGATGCCGCGGAAAAGGCAAAGATCGAGCTGTCCGGTATGAGCAGCACCAACATCAACCTGCCCTTTATCACGGCTACGGCCGAGGGCCCGTTGCACTTTGATGTGACCCTGACCCGTGCAGAGTTCGACCGTCTGACGGCGGATCTGGTCGAGCGGACGATCATCCCGACCAAGAAGGCCATGGCAGATGCCGGCTGGAGCATCTCGGATATCGATAAGGTGTTGCTGGTGGGCGGTTCTACCCGTATTCCCGCCGTGCAGGAGGCTGTGCGCAAGCTGATCGGCAAAGAGCCGTTCAAGGGCATCAACCCGGATGAGTGCGTGGCCATCGGCGCCGCTATTCAGGGCGGCGTACTGGGTGGCACGGTCAAAGATGTGTTGCTGTTGGATGTTACGCCGCTGTCCCTGGGTATCGAGACGCTGGGCCACGTGTGCAGTAAGATCATCGAGCGGAATACCACCATCCCGACTAAGAAGAGCCAGATCTTCTCCACCGCCGCAGACAACCAGACCTCGGTAGAGATCCACGTGTTGCAGGGCGAGCGTGAGATGGCACCGGATAACAAGACGCTGGGCCGCTTCGTACTGGATGGGATCCCGGCCGCACCGCGTGGCGTGCCGCAGATCGAGGTGACCTTTGATATCGATGCCAACGGTATCGTGAACGTCACCGCGACCGACAAGGGCACTGGCAAGGAACAGCATATCACCATCACCTCCTCCACGAACATGAGCCAGGAAGAGATCGACCGCGCCGTGAAGGATGCGGAGAAATTTGCCGAAGAAGATAAGAAGGCCAAGGCGGCCGTCGAGACCCGCAACACAGCCGAGAACATGATCTTCCAGGCGGAGAAGACCCTGACCGACCTGGGCGACAAGGTGACCGATGCAGAAAAGGCGCCGATCAACGAGGCGATCAATAAGTTGAAGGAGACGCTGAAGGGCAACGATACCGATGCCATCAAGGCCGATACCGAAGCGCTGGAGAAGTCCTTCTACGCCATTTCCGAGAAACTGTACAAACAGCAGCAGGCTGAGGGCGGCGCCGGTGCGACCGGTGCAGACCAGGGCGGCGCGACCGGCAATGACGGCAACTATTACAGCGCAGATTACGAGGATAAAACGACAAAATAAGCCCGGATGCGGGATGTCATGCAATGTCACCCATTTTTATAGAAATGGGTGACGATTGCTTATCAGTCAGGAGTTATTATGGCAGAAAAACAAGATTACTATGAATTGCTGGGGGTATCCCGCACAGCAAGCGAAGCCGAGATCAAGAAGGCGTATCGCACCCTGGCGAAGAAATACCACCCGGACCTGAACCCCGGCGATAAGGTAGCAGAGCAGAAGCTGAAGGAAGTCAACGAGGCATACGAGATCCTGTCCGATCCGGAGAAGCGCCAGAAATATGACCAGTTCGGCCATGCGGCCTTTGACCCGGCCGCCGGCGGATACGGTGGTGGCGGCTTTGGCGGCTTCGACTTTGGCGATATTTTTTCCTCGGTATTCCAGGAGGGGTTTGGCGGCTTTGGTGGCGGTGGGAACCGGCGCCGGGGCGCTATGCGCGGTAACGATGTCATGACCCGCGTGACCATCACGTTTGAGGAAGCCTATCGCGGGTGCAAAAAGGATATCTCCTTCAACCGTGTGGAGTCCTGCCCGGATTGCCACGGGAGCGGCGCCAGCGCCGGGAGCCAGCCGGAGTCCTGCCCGGTATGCCACGGGTCGGGCACCGTCGTACAGCAGAGCACTGCCTTTGGCAGTATGTTCCAGACACAGCGGCCGTGCAATAACTGTAACGGCACGGGCAAGATCGTGCGCGACCCCTGCCGCAATTGTCGCGGTAAGGGCTTTGTCAAGGTGACCAAGACGATGGGCGTCACGATCCCGGCCGGTATCGATAACGAACAGCGCATCATCCTGCGCGGAGAGGGCGATGCCGGGCGCAACGGCGGGCCGAATGGTGATCTGGGGATCGAGGTGCGCGTACAGGCGAGCAAGCTCTTTGAGCGGGATGGCAATGACATCTACTGCGAGGTGCCGGTGACCTTCACGCAGGCGGCGCTGGGCGCCACGATCGATATTCCGACCCTGGACGGGGCCGAGTCGTATAAGATCGAGGAAGGAACGCAGTCCGGCACGACCTTTACCCTGCGGGGCAAGGGCATGCCCAATGTCAATCGACCGGAGAGCCGGGGCAACCTGTATCTGACCGTGCAGGTAGAAGTACCGCGCGGCCTGAATGCCAAGCAGAAGGAATTGTTGCGCGCTTTTGCCGACAGCTGTGACGAAAAGAACAATCAGACCAGTAGCAGTTTTTTCAAAAAGCTGTTTGACAAGAAAAAATGATCCCCGCAGGTGCCCCGCGGATATCCACCCGCCCCTCATGAGATCTTCACACAGGAATAGCATTCGTTCATACACAATTCACAAACGCGTGGTATAATATTAAAAAAGAGAAAGGGGACAGGACCATGCATAGTAAATTGGCTTCTCGTTGTCACGTTCTGGCTGTATTGGCGCGTGCATTCTGCATGCTGGCCGCTCTGGTCACGCTGGCGCTGTGGGGCGCCTTGCAGATGCCGGTCGGGGAGCTGTCCTCCTCCATGGCGCAGACGGATCTGCTCCTGAACCTCATCTGCGTATCGCTGGTCGCCGCGATCGCGGCTTTCCTGGGATATGCGCGGTGCCGCCGCCTCTGTGACCGGGCCGACCGCCCCCGATAGATAAGGCGCGCCTCCCGCCGCTGGCAGACCGCATAGAAAAAAGCAGATCGCTTGCGCGGTCTGCTTTTTTCTTGAGCACCTTTTCACCATTCACTTTTACCTATTACCTGATCGACAAGTTTCGAAAGAAGAGTGAAGAGTGAAGAGTGAAAAAGTAAAAATCGACAAGCTCCTGTCGAAACTTGTCGATTTTTGGCCTACCCGACAGGATTCGAACCTGCGACCTCAAGAGTCGGAGTCTTGCGCGCTAT
>CAYXDB010000020.1:0-18231 GCA_964463735.1 uncultured Ruminococcus sp.
ACCTCAAGAGTCGGAGTCTTGCGCGCTATCCAGCTGGGCTACGGGTAGATAGAGAAGGGAACTACCATGTATTATAGCACGCTTCCGGCCAAAAGTAAAGGGGTCAGCGCCATTTTTTCAAAAAAGTTTGTTTTCTCTATCTTCTTGCGCCACAGCTATTGCAACGCAGAGCGGGGGCGCGGAGAGTGCGGGGGCGTTTATCCTGTGGGGTCGTCGGCTTCCATGCCCAGCAGGGCCATGTTCCGCTCCAGCGGTTGCCGCCCGCGGAAGGAGAAGGCGCGGCGCCGGAAGGTGGCATCATCCATGCCGCGCAGGATCTGCGGAGTGAGGCGGGTGATGCGGTCCTGCCAGAAAAACGGGATGGGGGAGAACGCCGTCCTGCTCTGGATAGCGTGCACATTGTACGGGCAGGCCATCTGGCAGGCATCACACCCCCAGACGGACCCCGCCTGGCGCAGGATCGCGATCTCCTGCTCTGTCAGGTCGCCTTTCTGCTGCGTCAGGGCGGAGAGGCAGGGGGCCTCTTCTCCACGCAGGATGCCGGTGGGGCAGGCGGCACGGCAGGCGCCGCATTCGGCGCACCGGCGCATCGGCGCCGGTGCAGTATAGCCCAGTTCCTGCGCGGGGAGGTCGGTGAGGAGTTCTGCGATAAAGACAAAAGAGCCGTAGCACTCATGGATCAGCAGGCCATTATCCCCGCGCATCCCCAATCCGGCAAGGGCGGCGGCATGCCGCTCATCGAGGGGGGCGTGGTCGGCAAAACCGGCAAAACCATACCCCGTGTGTTGTGAAAGCGACGGGCAGAGCTGGTCAAACAGTTCTTTGGCATAGGCGTGATAGTCGCCGGCGGCGGCGTAACGCGAGAGATTTTCTGTCTCCCCGGTGTAGTAGGGGATCAGGAAGGGTATCACGGTCACGGGGGTAAAGGGCAGGCGCTCCAGCAGGTAGGCACGGGTGATGTGGCACAGGGAGAGCGGGAGCGGTGCATAGACATTTAAATGTTCTTGCGCCAGGGCGGCGCGCAATATATCTTTCATAGGTCGCCTCCTTACTTTTCTTCCAGTATACTCTATTACGCGGGAAAAAGCAAGGAAAAATGGAAAACCGCAGGAAAAAGCGCCGGATGGGATTGCAATTTGATGCAAAAAGGCGTATAATAGAAGCATCGTACGAACGTGTGAGTGCAGGAAAGATGCAAGGAGCAGGAGGAGATATCATGTCATTTGCAGAATTGTGGGGGAACGGATATGTGATGATGCGCTTGAGCGAGCATGTGTTTGCCGATGGCCAGGAGCCGTTGGCGATCCTGTTGCTCCTTGCGGCGGTACTGGTCTTTGCCATGATCATACCGTATTTGCTGGGCAGTATCAATACGGCCGTCATCCTCTCCCGCCTGCTGTATCATGACGATGTGCGCAAACATGGGAGCGGCAATGCCGGTATGACCAATATGCTGCGTACCTATGGCAAGGGCGCCGCCGGGCTGACCCTGCTGGGCGACATGCTCAAAACGGTGCTGGCAGTGGGGGTCGGCTCTCTGGCTATGTCCTGCAATTTCGGCGGGTGGATCGCCGCGCTCTTTTGCATGATGGGGCATATCTTCCCGATCTATTATCATTACCGCGGAGGAAAGGGCGTGCTGTGCGCCGCCACGGCTGTGCTGTTGCTCTCCCCCTTTTCCTTCCTGTTTTCTTTTGTCACTTTCGTGATCCTGGTGTCCATGACGCGCTACGTCTCCCTGGGTTCCCTGATCGGCGCCATGATGTTGCCGCTGTATGTCAATGCTAGCAATGCGATCACGCAGTCCGGCGGCATCAACGGCTTTGTCTCGGTCGCGATGGCGCTTCTGATCCTGTGGTGCCACCGGGAGAATATCCGGCGCATCCAGCAGGGGAAGGAGTCTAAACTCTCCTTCCACAAGACCCCTTCCGGAAAGGACGGCGAGGGGCATGCGTGACGGGCGGGAAGAATTTCTTGCCCTTCTGACTGCCGCTGTCGAAGGGGGCGCTCTGCGCCGGGTGGTCTTTTCCTGCCCGCGGGACAAAGCGGGCGCCGCGCGGCAGAGCGGGCGCCTGTGCACCCATCGCGGGGGGCGTGTATTGTTGCTGGAAGCGGCGTATCCCGGGGGGCGTGTGTCGCAAAAGATCTGTCCGTTGCCGACCGTGGCCGCAGAGGCGGAGGCCTTGCTCCTTGCCTTCCGGCAGGCCGATCTGGTGACGGAGGGCGGGCAGGCGGAGCTGCGCATTTCTCAAAAAGGCAAGGCTACCCTGACCGGCGGCGGCGCCCTGCGCCTGGCCCTGTCCGGGCAGACTTCTTTCGTGCCGGACGTGCCGCTGGACCGTGTCAAATCGCACCTTCTGCAGGGGGACGAACCGTTTTTGCAGGCACTGGGCATCAGTGACGCCCGGGGGCGCGTGCACGATAAGCGGCAGGCCAAATTCCGCCAGATCAATCGCTTTTTGGAATATCTTTCTACCGTGTACAGCTCTCTGCCGGAGACGGGGGCACTGCGTGTCTATGACCTCTGCTGTGGCAAGAGCTATCTGAGTTTTGCCGTCTACCATTATCTGGCCGTCATGCAGCAACGCACGGTGCAGATGGTGTGCGTGGATCTGAAGCGGGATGTGATGGAGGATTGCGCCCGCATCGCTACGGCCCTGGGCTATGACGGTATGTCCTTCCTTGCGGGGGATGTGCGCACCACCACACCGGCCGAGCGGCCGGATCTGGTCGTCTCCCTGCACGCCTGCGATATCGCCACGGATCTCGTACTGCAAAAGGCGGTGGCGTTGCAGGCGGGTGTGATCCTGTCCACCCCCTGTTGTCACCGGTACCTGTCGCACCACATACAATCGCCCGCGTTGGCTTTTGTGACCGGGTCTCCCCAGTTGCGCGGCAAATTGTGTGACGCATTGACGGATGGCCTGCGCATGCTGTATCTGGAGGCGCAGGGATATGCGACGACCGCGACCGAACTGACGGACCCGGAGAACACCCCCAAGAACACCTTGTTGATCGCGCGCCGCCGCCCCACCTTTGACCCGCATAGCCCCGCGGCCATGGCAAAAGAGCAGGCCTATGCGGACGCGCTCCACTTCCTGCTGGGAGAGGGGGCGCCCCATTATCTGGAGGAGATACGATGACAGAAAAACAGATCCTGGAGAAGATAGCGGCCTATCCGCGCCTGGGCGGCGCCGGTACGCTGGCGCCTATGCGGAGCCTGCTCGCTCTCCTGGGCGACCCGCAGAAAGAGGTCCCCTATATCCACGTGGCGGGGACGAATGGCAAAGGCTCGGTCTGCACCATGACCGCCGCGATCCTGAAGGCCAGCGGCCTGCGGGTGGGGCTGTATACCTCCCCCTACATCGATCAATTCCGAGAGCGGTTCCGCATAGACGGAGAGCCGATTGCCAAACAGCCCTTTTGCCAGGTGGCGGCACGTGTGTTGCGTGCGGCCGACCGCGTGGGCGGGGAGCATCCGCTTTCCCAGTTCGATGTGGTCACGGCCATAGGGATGCTCCTGTTTGCCGAACAGCATTGTGATATCGTGGTCTGCGAGTGCGGGCTGGGCGGCCGCCTGGATGCGACCAACACCATTTCCGCGCCCCTGTGCGCCGTGATCACGACCATCGGGCTGGACCATACCGAGATCTTAGGCGACACGGTCGAAAAGATCACCGCCGAAAAATGTGGGATCCTGAAGGACGGGACCGGGGCGGTCATCTGCGCCCCGCAGGATTACCCGGCCGTCATCCCCTGCGTGGAGGGCTACGCCGCGGAGCACAACATTCCCTGCACGGTGGTGCGGGAGGAAGACATCGTGCTGTATCAATGCACGTTCGGCTGGTTGCGCTTCGCCTATCGCGGTGTGCTGTACCGCTCGTCTTTGGCGGCGGCCTATCAGGGGAAGAATGCCGCAACGGTGCTGGAGCTGATCGCCGCCCTGCGCCGCCTGGGCTACCGCATCACGGAGGAGGCAGTCACCGAGGGGCTGGCGCACGCCTATATGCCGGCGCGGCTGGAACTGCTCAGCCTCATTCCCCACATCCTGATCGATGGCGCCCATAACGCCGATGGCATGCGTGCCCTGCGCGAGAGCGTGGAGCGCCTGAGCGGGCAGTACTACCGCCTGTTCTGCCTGATCGGAATGTTGCAGGATAAGGCGCCGGAAAAAGCATTGACCACCTTTTTCCAGAGCACGGCCCTGCGGGCCCAGTTGGCCGAGGTCGTGACCATCACGCCAAACAGCCCCCGTGCCTGCCCGGCCGAAGAACTGGCCGGCGTATTGCAGGAGATGCTGGGGGGCGGTGTGCGCGTCCGCGCCGGGCAGGATATCCTGTCCGCCTTGCGGGCCCTGCTCGCCGATATGCGGGACGGGGACCTGCTCCTGTGCTTTGGCTCTCTGTATGTGATGGGAGATGTGCGGCGCGCGGTACAGGCGCTGTACACGATGTGAGGTAGACAGATGGATGGGATCCATATAACAGATTCTGCGGCGGGGACAGAACAGATCGCCGCCCAATTATGCCAGGCGCTGTGGCAGGCGGGCGTGCGCCGCGCCTTCATCGCCCTGGAAGGGGAGATGGGCGTGGGAAAGACGGTGTTCACCCGCGGGTTTGCCGCCGCGCTGGGCGCCGGTGGCGTGCACAGCCCCACCTATACGGTGGTCAATGAATATCGGGGCGGGCGCCTGCCGGTCTTTCACTTTGACCTGTACCGCCTGGCGGATGAGGATGAGCTGTATGCCATCGGGTTTGAAGATTACCTGCGGCAAGATGGCTACTGCATCTGTGAGTGGCCCAGCCGCGCCGGGGAGGAGATCCCGGCCCGGCATGTGACGGTCACCATCACCCGCGTGGCGGGGGAGGAAACACAGCGGCGCATCGAGATAGGAGGTATGCATGACTGTTTTGGCCTTTGACAGCGCCTCGCGCGTTGCCACCGTTGCGGTGGTACGGGAAGGGCAGGTGCTCTCGCTCTTCACCGCTGACAGCGGGCTGACGCAGAGCGAACTGTTGCTCCCCATGGCGCGGCAGGCATTGCATGCGGCGCATGTGCCGCTGGAAGAGATCGACCTGTTTGGCGTGACGGTCGGCCCCGGTTCCTTTACCGGGGTGCGGATCGGCGTGGCACTGGTCAAGGGGCTGTGCTTCGGGCGGGATGTCCCCTGCGCCCCGGTCTCTACTTTGGAGGCATTGGCCGAGGGGCTGGCGCCCTTGGAGGGGCTGTATTGCCCGGTCATGGATGCCCGCCGCGGCCAGGTCTATCAGGCCTCCTTCTGCTGGCAGGCGGGGGAATTGCATCGCCTGTCGCCGGATCGCCTCCTGCCGGTCGCTGACCTGATCCGCCTGTTACAGGCACAGGGAGAAGCGGCAGGCGGCATCCGCCTGTGCGGGGATGCCGCGCCCACGGTACGGGAGGCCATGTTGGCCGCCGGGCTCTCCTGCCCGGAGACGCCGGCCGCCCTGCTGTTGCAAAATGCTGCGGCCGTGGCGCGGTGCGCCGTGCGCATCCATGCGCGGGGGGAGATGGTCAGTGCCGCGGCGCTGGCGCCTGTCTATCTCCGCCTCCCCCAGGCAGAGCGGGAGCGCCTGGCACGCCTGGGGCAACCGGTGCCGCCCGCCGTGGGCGAGACGCCGGCAGACACATAGAGCGATCATAAAATACAGATAAAAGGATGGAGAAAGTCATGACAAAGAGAACGATCTACATAGGGGCCGACTCGGCCGGGTATGAGATGAAGCAGGGGCTGCTTGCCGCCCTGCGGGAAGAAGGGTACACCGTGGTGGATTGCGGGACGGATTCCAGCGCCTCCTGCCATTATCCGCTGTACGCCCAGGCCGTGTGCCGTGAGGTGCAGAAAGCACCGCAGGAGCGCTTTGGTATCCTCATCTGCGGCACCGGGATCGGCATGAGCATGGCGGCCAACAAGCACCGGGGCATCCGCGCGGCGGTGTGCGGGGACACGTTCAGCGCCCGCTTTACCCGCCTGCATAACGATGCCAATGTGCTGTGCATGGGCGCCCGGGTCATCGGCCCGGGGCTGGCCAAGGATATCACCGACCTGTTCCTTACGACCGCGTTTGAAAGCGGCGGCCGCCACGAAGAGCGGGTCGGGATGATCACGGCGATCGAGCGGGAAGAATCCCACCGGGAGGACTGACCCGTCGGCGCGTACCGCAGGGAGGGCAGGAACCGTATGAAAACGATCGCGCATATCCGCACGCCCTTTCCGACCAAGTTCGGCATCCCGCGGCAGAGCGGGTTGGTGCCGGAGATAGAAGGGCGCATCATCTTTGCCCCACCGTATAGGGACCCGGATGCCCTGCGCGGGATAGAGGGGTTCTCCCATCTGTGGCTCTTGTGGGAGTTTTCCCAGACGCAGCGGGAGACCTGGTCCCCCACGGTGCGCCCCCCACGGCTGGGAGGGAACACACGCTTGGGCGTTTTTGCCACGCGCTCTCCCTTCCGCCCCAACCCGATCGGCCTCTCCTGCGTGCGCCTGCTACGCGTGGAATGGGAGACGCCGCAGGGGCCGGTGCTGGTGGTAGCGGGGGCCGATCTGATGGACGGGACGCCGCTGTATGACATCAAGCCGTATCTGGGATATGTGGATGCACATCCGGAGGCAGTGGACGGTTTTGCCGCCCCCGTGTGTCGTGAATTGCGCCATGTCGTGTTCCCGGAGGCATTGCTTTCTCGCCTGCCGGAGCCTCTGCGCGCCGGGGCGCTGGGCATGCTGGCGCAGGACCCCCGCCCCGCATATCAGGCGGATGCCGGGCGGGTGTATGGGGTGCCGTATGCCGGGTTCGATATCCGCTTTACCGTCAGCGGGCAGGAATTGACGGTGTGTGACGTACAGCCCTGGTCCCCGGAGCCCTCTTCCCAAAAAGCAACCACCAGTTGACAAATTGACAGCACGGCTTTCTTGCATGCAACGGGTGGATGTGCTAAACTGGTGGCAGAACGCGGGGGTGCCCCCCGAGAAAAGAGGAAAAGCTGATGACACTTGCCGATAAGATCATGCAACTGCGCCGCGCACGCGGGTGGTCGCAGGAGGAACTGGCCGAGCGGCTCTCGGTCACCCGCCAGTCGGTCTCCAAATGGGAGAGCGGTCAATCCACTCCGGATCTGGATAAACTGTTGCAGATCGCCGATCTGTTTTCTGTCACGACCGATCAACTACTGCGCACAAGCGAAGAAGTCGCGCCCCCGTCGCCTTTTGCTACCGGGGAGCGGCCGGGCACTGCATGCCCGGTGGATGCCGGGGGAGAAGACGCGGAGGATGGCGACGCAGACGAGGAAGGCGATGATGCGGATGACGCGCCGTTGCGCCACGCGACGCGCGGGGAAGCCGAGGAATATTTCCTTGCCCGCCGCACCTGGGCGCCCCGGATCGCCCTGGGGGCCGCTTTGTGCATTTTGTCTCCCGTTGCCCTGATCCTGTTCCTTCTGGCGGCCGAATGCGGCTATCTGGCACTCGCAGAAGAGGTGGCCGCGGCGCTGGGCTTTGTCGTCCTTTTGCCGCTGGTGGCCTGCGCGGTGGCGATCTTCATCTATGCGGGCACGCATCTTTCCGCCTTCGCCTGGCTGGAGGAAGCCGGTGCACCGTTGCCGGAGGTGCGCCAGTGGGCGGAGCAGGAACGGGCAGAGAACATGCCCCGTGCGGTGCGATACATCGTGGCCGGTGTGTGCCTGTGTATCCTGTCTGCCCTTGCTATATTGCTTCCCGCCTGTATGGAGTGGGGCGATATGGCTGTCGGCCTTGGTGTGTGCGGATTGCTGGTACTGGTCGCGGTGGGGGTGTATCTCATCGTGGTCGGCGCCGCCCCTTTCTCTGCGACAGACCGGATATTACAGCGCGGGGATGAAGCGCTTTCCCCCCACGGCCGACGTGTGATAGAAGCACTGGGCACGGTCTATTGGATGGTCGCGCTGGCCGGGTATCTGGGGTACAGTTTCCACACTGGGGACTGGGGGCACAGCTGGATCGTGTGGCCGGTGGCTGGTGTACTGTATGCGGCGATCGAGGCACTTTCCCGCATCCTGGTGTCCTCCGATCATCCGGCAGACCACTGCCGCTAAATAGAACAGGCGCCCGCCCCGCGAAAACGCGGGGCGGGCGCCTGTCGTTTTAGATCAGTGCGCTTCAGACATCCGGGCGCAGATAGGCATCGATGGCGGCGGCGGCCGCTTTGCCTGCACCCATGGCAGATATGACGGTGGCGGCACCGGTCACCGCATCCCCGCCGGCATACACGCCGTCACGGCTCGTGCGCCCGGTCTCTTCCTCGACGACCAGCCCCCCACGCGCATTGAAGGTCAGCCCCTCTGTGGTGGTGCGGATGAGCGGGTTGGGGGAAGTGCCGATCGCCATGATCACGGTGTCGGCTGGCAATACGTATTCACTGCCCGGGATCTCCACCGGCCGCCGTCTGCCGCGCTCGTCCGGCTCACCCAGTTCCATACGGATGCACCGCATCCCGGCCACATGGCCGTATTGCGGGTCGCGGCGATCCTGCACGTCGGTCGGCAGGAGAGCGATGGGGGAGGTCAGCAGGCAGAATTCTACCCCTTCTTCCTGAGCGTGCAACACTTCTTCCCGCCGCGCGGGCAGCTCTTCCATCGAGCGGCGGTATACGATCGTCACGCTCTCGGCGCCCAACCGCAGGGCGGTGCGGGCGGCATCCATGGCCACGTTGCCACCCCCCACTACGATCACGCGCCCGCCGCGCTGGATGGGCGTGTCGGAGTCCGGCCGATAGGCCTTCATCAGGTTGGCACGCGTCAGATATTCGTTGGCGGCGCACACCCCGTTCAGCCCCTCGCCGGGGATGTTCATGAAGTTGGGCAGGCCGGCACCGGAACCGATGAAGACTGCCTCGTATCCCTCATCCATCAATTCATCGACCGTCAGCGTCTTGCCGATGATCGTGTTGGTGCGGAATTCCACACCCATGGCACGCAGTTGATCGATCTCCTGGCGCACGATGGCCTTAGGGAGCCGGAATTCCGGGATCCCGTATACCAGCACCCCGCCGGGGGTGTGCAGTGCTTCAAACACCGTCACCGCATAGCCGCGGCGTGCCAGATCCCCCGCGCAGGTCAGGCCGGAGGGGCCGGAACCGACGACGGCCACCCGGTGCCCGTTCTCTTCGATCGGCGGGAGGGCATCTTCGGTGGCATGGGCGGCATGCCAGTCAGCGACGAAGCGCTCCAGATAGCCGATGCCGACCGGCTCACCCTTGATGCCGCGCACGCATT
Organism: uncultured Ruminococcus sp.; assembly: GCA_964463735.1. Classification (GTDB taxonomy): domain Bacteria; phylum Bacillota; class Clostridia; order Oscillospirales; family CAG-272; genus UBA1740. The sequence continues at coordinate 9,265 of CAYXDB010000020.1, forward strand.
TTCCCTCGCATTGCCGCTCCTGGGGGCAGACGCGCCCGCAGACGGCGGGCAGGGAAGAGGACTCCTGTATGATCCGGTAGGCACCGGCAAAGTCCCCCTCACGCACCCGGGCGATAAAGGCAGGGATGTGGATGTGTACCGGGCAACCGGAGACGCAGGGCATCTGCTTGCATTGCAGACAGCGCATGGCTTCTTCCAGCGCCATGGCCTCGGTGTATCCCTGTGCTACTTCTTCAAAATTTCTGGCCCGTACGTCCGGTGCCTGCACCGGCATAGGGGTCTTGGTGCTCTTCATATCAGCCACGGCTGTTCTCCCCCTGTTGTAAAAGATGGCAGGTCGCCTCGTATGCATGGCGCTCCTGCAGGCGGTACATGCCGCCGCGTGTCATCGCCTCGTCAAAATCCACTTCGTAAGCGTTGAAGTCCGGCCCGTCGATGCAGGCAAAGCGTGTCAACCGCTCCCCGTTCCGATGCAGGGTCAGGCGGCAACCGCCGCACATGCCCGTGCCATCGATCATGATCGGATTCATGGAAACGGTGCAGGGGATGCCGGTGGGGCGCACGGTCTCGGTCACGAATTTCATCATCACCAGCGGCCCGATCGCGATCACCGCATCAAAGGTCTCGCCGGATGCCAGCAACTCGGACAGGGGCAGGCAGACATTGCCCTCCCGCCCGTAGGAACCGTCATCTGTCATGACGGTCAGATGGTCGGAGACGCGGGAAAACTCGTCTTCCAGGATCAGCAGATCCCGGTTCCGGAACCCGATGATGGAGGTCACGTGGCATCCGTTCAGATGCAACTGTTCCGCGATCGGTAGGGCGATGGCGCACCCCACACCGCCGCCGACCAGGCAGACGCGATGGAGCCCCTCCAGGGCGGTCGGGCATCCCAGAGGGCCGGCGAAATCGCACAGGCAGTCCCCGGCCTCACACGCGGCCAGTTTGCGCGTGGTGGCCCCCACGATCTGGAAGATGATGCGCACACTGCCGCGCACACGGTCAAAACCGGCAATGGTCAGCGGGATGCGCTCCCCCTCCTCGTCCACACGCAGGATGATGAACTGCCCCGCCTGCGCCTTGCGCGCGACGTAAGGGGCCTCGATCTCCATTTGTATGACGGTCGGATTCAGCACTTTTTTGGATAAGATGGGAAACATGAGGGGCTAACTCCTTTCTTTTTCTGGGGGCGCACAGCAGGCGTCCAGCGTGACCGTGACAGGCCGGAAGACGTATTCCTGCAGGGCAGGGGGCAGGCAAGTGCCCAATGTCTCCGGCGCCTGGCACAGGCGCTCCTTCTGTGCATGGGAAAGCTGCTTCAGGGCGTATTCGGCGCGGGCGGCGATGCGCCACGCGTCCGTCTCCCACACGGCGCCGATCGCGCACGGGGGAAAGGCGCGGGTATACTTGGCACCCGCCCCACGCCCGGCCACGTGGGCGCGCATGCGCCGCGCAAGGTCCGTCGTGATACCGGTGTACAGGGCGCCGTTCTGACAGCGCAGGATATACAGATAGGCCATAGGGGCGCCCTCCCACACGCTGTCTATCAGTATAGCACAATTCCGCTGTGCTGTCAATAAAAAATAGGAAGGTAAAATGAAAAAAATGCCGGGACAAGTGCGGTGGGCGGACGGTTTTTTTGCCCGGCGTATTGACTTTCCGCGCCCGATGTGGTAAAGTAGACATAGAGCCTGACTGAATGCGGCCGCGGGGGCGCCTGTGGCCGGGGAAGAGGGAGCATATGTTTTTTACACCGCGTGTATGGCGGGGCAATGGCACATGTCTGACCTTTACGGCCAATACACAGTGCCTGTACCCCGTGGAGGAAAAAGACGGCATCCTGGAGTATGTCAAGACTACGGTGGAGGGGCGGTTGCTGTCGCCCACACCGGCACCGGCCGCCGTGCCGGTGGAAACGCTGACCTTTGCCTTGGGCATGCCCGAGGGACTGGAAGAAGACCCCTGCGGCGATCCCGAAGAATACAGCCTGACGCTCGGTAAAGACACCGTGGTGCGTGCACAGACGCATGCCGGCCTGCTGTACGGGCTGGCCACCCTGTTGCAGATGGTGCAATGCGGGGAACTGGAAGGCGGGTATCTCTATGACCGGCCGGATCGCCCCGTGCGGGGCTACCGCCTCTTTTTGCCGGGGGCAGACCAGATCGATGAATTCCTCGCCGTGCTGGACTTCTTGCAGGCCTATCGGTTCAATGCCGTCATCCTGGAGATCGGTGGGGCGATGGAATATCGCCGCCACGGGGAGATCAATACCTGGTGGCGTTCCTTCTGCCGTGAGGTACGCGGGACCCCGGGGCGTGCCATGCAGATACAGCACGGTACCTACCCCTTTGCCAAGAATTCCATCCATTGCGATAACGGGAACGGCGGCGTCATCTCGCAGGAGACCTGCCGCTATCTGGCGGCGGCCTGCCGCGCCCGCGGCCTGGCCGTGATCCCGGAGTGCCCCACGCTCTGCCACGCCGATTATCTGCTGGGCGCGCACCCCGAATTCCGGGAGCGGGCAGAGGACGCCTATGCGGATACCTATTGCCCCCACGCGCCCGGGGTGTATGACCTGGTCTTTGATGTGATCGATGAGGTGCTGGACGTCTTTTCCCCCACCGCGCTGAGCATCGGGCATGACGAGGCCTATTCGCTGGCCATCTGCCCGCGGTGCCGCACCATGCGCCCAACGGACCTGTATGTAGAGGACATCCGGCGCATCAAGGCATTTTTGGATAGCCGCGGGGTGCAGACCTGGATGTGGGGAGAAAAGCTCCTCCTGGCCGAGGCTGCCGATGGCCGCCTGTATGGCGGCGCGGCGCGGAATGCCTATTGTAACGGGCATGTGCAGGTCCTGCCGGAACTGTATACCTGCCGGGATAAACTGCCCGCCGGCATCACCTACCTGGATTGGTATTGGGGGATGCATGAGGACCAGGACCGCGTCTATCACGACCGGCATATGCCCATGGTCTACGGCAACCTGTCGCTCAGCACCTTCCGCCATTGGCGCAAGCGTGCTACCTGGGGTGCCCGCGGCGGCTTCGTCTCCAACTGGGGGTCGCTTGACCCGCTGTATATGCAGCGCAATTGCCAGACGAGCGAATTGCTCTTCGCCGCCTATGTATTTTGGAGCGCCACGTATGACGATGCAGACCGCGATGCCGTGCGGGAGCTGGTAGCGGATGAAGCACATCGCCTGGCCCTGCGCGGCCGCCGGCATCTGTTGCATGTGCGGCATACGACGGATGTGCACATCCCCTATAAGCCGTTCTATGACGGTGTCTTCATCGACCCGGAGACCTATCGCCTGGGGCAGTACCGCCTGACATATCAGGACGGGACGGAGGCTGTGTTCCCCGTGGATTACGGCACCACCATCACCTGCCGTTGCCCCCCTGCCGCACCGGAGGCTGTGCGCCGCACCGACGGCTTTGCCCTGGCGCGGGAGAGCGCCTTCTACGAGGTGTGTGGGGCGGCCCGCCCGCACTATACCGGGGATGGCGTGTGGTGTGAATGGACCTTTGAGAACCCCTATCCGCGCAAGGAGATCGCCTCCTTTACCTTTGAGCCTGCCCCCGGGCGGGACTACCACACCGTGGTATTTGAAAGATTGGATTTTTGAGATATGTTGATCGCTACTTACAATATCTGCCATGGTCATTACACCGGGCTGGATATGCAGGCACTGGGGCGTGCGATCCGGCAATTGGCGCCGGATGTCATCGGCCTGCAGGAGGTGGATGTAGGCACGCGCCGTGTCGGCCGCCGCAACCTCCTGCGGGAGCTGGCCGCCGCCACCGAGATGCCCTACTTCTCCTTTTGCCCCGCCATCACCTTTGAGGGGGGCGAATACGGCACGGCCGTCATGTCGCGCTATCCCATCCGTTGCTTCACCGTCCACCCGTATAGTGAAAATGATACAGAGCCGCGCACCTATTCCCGCATGGAGATGCAGGTGGCCGGCCAGCGCTTTACCTTCTTTAATACGCATTGCGCCGTGGCGGACCCGGATGTGCGCCAGGCGCAACTGGCGGAGCTGGCCCTGGCCGTCTCGCGTGAGAAGGCCTGGATCCTGACCGGTGATTTTAATGAAAATGATCTGTCCGCTTTCTCCGTCTTCCCGTCCTGTCGCATGGTCAATGCACCGGCCTCCCGCTATGGCACCTTCTATAGCAGTGACGCCGCCATCGATAACATCCTCTGCGCATCCCCCCCTTTCCGCATCCGTTACAGCGGTATGGAGGAGAATACCTTGTCTGACCACTATATGCTGTGGGCAGATATTGCTCCCGTGATGGATAAGAAAGGAAGGATATGAGTTACCTGTTTTTGATCATCGCCTGCCTCTCCGGGATCTGTAAGGTCGTAGCCATGAAGAGCTGCGGCCGCGTCTGCCCCGGGGAATATAACAGCGTGCGCATCAACACCCTGCGTGCCTGTATCTGTGGCCTGGTGAGCGCCGTGATCTTCTTTGCCTCCGGCGCACAGGCCGAGGGGCAGTATTGGTGGATCTGCCTGCTCTCCGGCATCTCCAATGCCGTGATGATGTTCGTCTGGATCCTCTGCACCCAGCGCATCAGTTTGATATTCGTGGAGACCTTCTGCCTGATCGGCTCCACCGCCATCCCCCTGCTGTTGGCCCCTCTCCTGTATGAGGGAGAGACCGTCTCCCCCCTGCAATGGTGCGGCGTGGCCTGCCTGCTGGGGGCCGTGCTGGCGCTCTCCGCCCGCCCGCGCACTGCCGGCGGGAAGGAAGAGAGCGGGGAAGAGGCACCGGCAGGGGATGCCGCACCCGCCCGTCGCGCCGCCGTCCTGACTGGCGTCTACGTGCTCCTGCTCGTCCTCTCCAACCTGGGGCTGAGCCTCTCGCAGAAACTGTATCCCACCTACGCCGGGGAGGCCTATACCCCCTGGTTCAATCTCATGACCTTCGCCATCGTCCTCGCCTGCTTCGCCGTGGTACTGCTGGGGGGGCGGCTCTTCCGTGGGAAGGCGTTCATGCCCGAGAGCGTGGCGTCCGGGAAGAAACTGTTGCTCTTCGTCTCGATCGCCGCCGTGATGATCTATGTGTACCAGTATTTCAGCACCCTGGCCGCCGGGATGCTCTCCTCGGCCATCTTCTACCCGCTGGCGCGCGGCATCAATATGCTCCTGACCGTGGTCTGCGACGTGACCATCTTCCACCAGAAACTGACCCGCAATACCTGCATCGGCCTGCTCTTCATCTTCGCTTCCATCATCTTGACCAATCTCTGAGCGCGACCTGGTATGCGCCTCCCTCCGGGAGGTAGTGAGTGAAACGAACGGCTCCCCCGTGGCCTCCCTCCGGGAGGTAGTGAACGCAGTGAACGGCGACGCGGGAGTGAATGACATGCCGGGGGCATGTCAGAGCCGCGGCGTGACCGACCCGCAGGGAGACGGTGGCACGCCGCCTCGCGGCGTGACGGAAGGAGCCTGCGCAGGTGCGCCTATGGTTTATCGTAGGTAGTTAGAGGTCAATGGTCACGGTGCATAAGGCTTATAAAAACCTACAAGAAACCTAACAATGAGGTACGCTTGCTCCTTCCGGTTCGCTTCGCTCACCACCTCCCTCCCGGAGGGAGGCCTGTATTGCGTAGCTCCTTCCGCGTCCGGAGGCCTGTATTGGTGCCATTCTACGCCCGCAGGGAGGCTGCGCAGAAGGTCACGGGAAGCCACGGAGTGGCGCCCTATAAATATAATGTAAAAAAACACATCCGCGCCTAAGCGCGAAAGGAGGCCTTTTTGAAAAAAGATTATATTGCCCCCCGTGTCACCTTCTGGCAGGAGGGGGGAGAGATACTTTTGGGCAGCCAGGAGGTCGGCGGTTGGGCCGGGGATGCCATCGAACTGCCCCCGCTCCCCTTCTAAAGGGGCCTGCACACCACAAAAAAACGCCTTTGTTTGTACAACTTGCCCAAAAAAACGTAGAAATTTTTGGAACAAAAAATAGAGAGAAGGGCGAAATTCCCGGTTGACAAATGCCAAGGTTTGTGGTATCATAAGTATGTGTAAAAGGCTATACACCGAATATTTTACATACGAAAGGAAAAAAACATGAAAAAACGGATCCTTAGTTTGATCATGGCGGTATGCATGGTTGCTGTGGCTGTGCCGTCCTTCCTTCTGCCTGTTGTGGCAGAGGGGACAGATGGTACCTTTACGACCAGTTTTGAAAACGGTAATAAAGACAAAAACGCCCCCCTGTATACGGCCGGAACGTCTTTTGACGGCTTCCAGAACGGCTGGTCTCTGGGCGTCTTCCAGGATGAGGGCTCATACAGCGAGATGGCTGGTTTCTATCCCAGCGCTAACATGCTGTGCCTGAGCGGCTCTGACCAGTGGTCTGTCGGTGGTGCTTATCTGTCACCGAGCAACTTCAGCGGCGCCTTGGCGCTGGCTGGCGTATTTACAGATGGTCAGCCGCATAATGCTACGGTCGTTACCTACACCTCCCCCTATGAGGGCGAGGTGTCTATCACTTTCGACCTTCTCTTTACGCTGGATGCCGGTACGGTGGGCTATGTCCAAGGTGCGCGCCTGTATATGGCTGTGTTCATCAACAATGAGATGGTATGGCCGAAGGCGGGTGGTTCTTACACCAGCACATCTGACTGGCAGTTCTTCTCCAGTGAGGATGCCAGCACGACCGACGTGCTCCAGCTCATCGAAGAGCAGAATATCGATATGTCCGGTCTGAAAGCGCTGAACGTGACGCGCGGCGATCTGATCCAGATCGCAGTGGCAAAGGGCGATGCACTGCACGGCAACTGTGCCGTAGTGGCCCCGACCCTGACGTATGCCGCTGGTTACAAGCAGATCCCCTCTTATTTGAAGGCTACTTACGGCGCCCATTCTTCTGGCTGGCCGACTGCTGGCCGTATGAACGGTATCCGCGGCCTGGAGCAGACCCATGCGTCCTGGAAACTGGGTGCACTGGTCAAGGGCACGGACGGTGCCTATGCCTTCACGGCTTATACGGAGCAGTATAAGATGAACACTGATACTTGGGCTGCCATCCTGCCGACTTACCCCGAGACAGATGACACGGTTACAGCCAATGACTACCGTGCCAACGGCGGTATCCTGATCAACTCCGCTTTTGCCGGGCGCGAAAAGGGCAGTATCATGTTCCCGCTCAAGGGTGAGGACCTGGATATCGTTGAGAGCAAGTACATCTCTGCGTATCAATACGTGGCAGAGGCAACTGGCGTAGCGGACATCACGCTCACCAACGTTGCATTGTATGATGCTGACGAAGAGGAACCCCTCAAGAATAAAAAGGTCAATGTTCTGGTCCTGCGTAATGGCAAGGAATTGCTGAACAAGACTTTCACTGCAGATGACAAGGGTGCTGTGACGGTAGACGATGCCGCATTGAAGAATGTCACCATCCAGCGCGGCGATACCATCAGCTTCGCCTTCACCCCGGTAACAGGGGAAGATGTCAAGATGGTCACCATCACCCCGACCGTGCTTTTCACTACCATCCAGTCTTTCCTCTCCGAGGCATATGATGCCGCGAAAGAGGTCGCTGTGAAGGTCGAGGCAACGACCCTGTCTATCGAGAAGGATATCGGTGTGGCCTTCAAGGTCTACGGTACGCGTGCCGTGTACGAAGATCTGGATGCTGAGGTCGGTGTGTACGTGTGGAACCGCGGCGCCGATAAGACGGATGAGAGCGCTGCTAAGAAATACGTGGCAGAGGCCGATATCTCCTACGCCTTCAACTATCGTTATGACGATCTGGTCATCAAGGAACTGGGCGATGACTTCACGGTACAGCCCTACGTGACCACGAAGGGTACTACCTATAAGGGCGAGCAGACTACGTACAACATTGCAAAGATCGCTTTGGAAGAGTACAAAGCTACGAAGTCTGAGATCAGCATCGCACTGCTCAACTACGGTGCCGCTGCACAGAAGTATTTCAAATATAACGAAGACAAATTGGTCAACGCTGAACTGTCGGATGAAGACAAGAAGCTGAACAACGATGCTCTTTATGATGCTGAGATGACGGCAACTGAGCCGGCCGGCACCGCATGCGTGACTGAGATCGGTGGTTTCTCCGTTATCTTTGGTAACACCCTGTCCCTCCGCATCCTGGTGAATGTGGACGCGTCTGAAACAGATCAGGAACCCAAGATCTGGTTCTCCAAGACGGATAGCGAGCTGGATGCCTCCAAGGAAGCGACTGTGACATCCACGATCGATACTTCCGCCCCCTACTATCTGGTCGAGGATATCGGGCTGAATGAGATGAGCAACCTGATGTACATGAAGGTCGGTGCAAAGCCGAACCGTCAGTACTACTACGGTTACACCATTTCTTACAGCGTGCAGTCCTATGTGGCACGTATCTGCTCCCAGTTTGAGGCCGGCACGCCGGAAAGCGATCTGGTACGTTCTATGATGGAGCTGGGCCTGGCCGTGGCTGCCCAGGGCTGATGAAGGGAGGAACAAAGCAATGAAGAAATATACCGCACCTGCCTTGGATCTGATCCGCCTGTCGATGACAGAGGATATCATGGTCGTCTCGCAAGAGAACCTTGGCCCGTTCGATGCATTGGAACAGGGCAAGTTGAACGTCAAGTCGATCAAGGATATGTTCAATATCTAATAGGCATTATCCCGCGCAGATCGGCCGCCTGACAGCCGTGCCCCCACAAGGGGCCGGCCCGCAGCGCCGACCCTGCCGCAAGCCCCCCTGGGCGCGCCACATGGCGTGCCCAGGGGGGCTTTTTGTTGTGTGATGAGACTTCCGCTTCACGCGCTACCTCCTGCTGAAAGGCCTATATGACGGGTGGCCACACGGGAGATGGTGCCAGTTGCCAAATTTGTATTTTGCGCATCTGCGGACAGTCGAGGACGCCTGTCCCTACGGAAAAAGCCCCGTGGCCTTCCTCCCCCGTGGCCTTCCTCCGGGAGGCCTGTTTTCGC
>CAYXDB010000021.1:0-18102 GCA_964463735.1 uncultured Ruminococcus sp.
ACATGCCGGTGGCATGTCAGAGCCGCGGCGTGACCGACCCGCAGGGAGACGGTGGTGAGCGTAGCGAACCGGAAGGAGCCTGCGTAGGTGCGCTGATGGTTTATTGTAGGTAGTTAGAGGTCAATTGTCATAGTGCACAAGGCCCATAGCAACCTACAAGAAACCTGACAATGAGGTACGCAGGCTCCTTCCGTCACGTCTGCCTTACGGCATCCGTGCCACCTTCCTCCCGGAGGAAGGCCTATATGGCGCGGCCCTAACAAAAAATCAAGATCATCCAAGTGATGGCCTTGATTTTTTGTTGTTGCTTTTATGGTGCTATATCAAAATTTCATGTGCGACAGCCCCTGCATTTACCGCCCACAGGGCGATCGATGCGTTATTGTACGGTCAGGACGACCTTGCCGCTGTTCTCGCCGCGGTAGAGGATATCCTGTGCGGCCTCTGCCTCGGTGATCGGCAGTACCCGATAGATCGTGGGGCGCACCTCGCCGGATGCGACCTTGGGCCATACATCACGCACAAGGGACGCAAGGATCTCTGCCTTCACGGCCGGTGTGCGGGAACGCAGCGTGGAGCCGATGATGCGCACATTGCGCACATAGATGTTCTTGAGGTCGATCTCCGTGATCTGCCCGGCCAGCGCCGCGATCATGATCCAGCGCCCACCGTGCGTCATATAGGGCAGGCACTGCCCCATGCTCTCGCCGCCCAGGCAATCGATCGCTACATCCAGCGTGCGCCCCGCCTCAAATTCACGGCGCAGCACCTCTACCAGGCTCTCCTGCGTGGTATCGACCACGATATCGGCCCCCAGGTGCCGGATGGCCTCCACCATGTTCGCCCCTCGCACCGTCGTAATGACGCGCACGCCAAAGGCACGCGCCAGCGGGATGACGACGCTGGCCAGCCCACTGGCACCGGCCTGCATCAAGAGGGTATTGCCCGGCTGGATCTTCCCTTCAATAAACAGGTTCAGATAAGCCGTAGCGAATGCCTCCGGCATGGCGGCGGCTTCCACCATCGTGCAACCATCCGGCACCGGCATCAGCATATCGTAGCGGACATTGGCATATTGGGCATACCCGCCGCCCCCCAGCAGGGCGCACACGCGGTCCCCGCATTTCCAGGAGGAGCGTGCCGCGGCCTCTTCCCCTACCTGTATGATCGTACCGGCGATCTCCAGCCCCATCCAATCCGGGCATCCCGGCGGTGGGGGATAATCCCCTTCCCGTTGCATCAGATCCGCCCGGTTCAGGGCGGCCGCCTCTATCTGCACCAGGCAATCTGCCGGCCCCACGACCGGATCCGGCACGTCTGACCAATGCAGGTGTCTTTCCGCATCTACCAAGATCGCTTTCATATCTTTCTCCTCCTCTTTTGTTCTGCTATCGCATGTAATATGGTAGTATAGATCAAAGATATTATACCATGCGCCCGCCGCCACTGCAATAGGAAAAACGAACATTTTTTAACAAAAATGATCTTCTCCCTCAAAAACGGCTTGCATTTTTTGCAAAAAATGGTATACTGGACATATCCCCTGAAAGGAGGCATGCCCATGCCGCTGTTTAATGCACTGACGGTACAGGAGATCACCGAGGTATACACCGTCCCCATCCTGCGCGGAAAGCAGATCACCATACAGCAACGCGCCTGCTACGGCCTGTCTTTTTGCACGCGCGGGCGCATCCGCTATCTGTGCCAGGGAAAGGAAGCCATCTCAGACCCTTTACATGCCGTCCTGCTCCCGCAGGGGGCCACCTACCACCTGGAATGCCAGAGCAGCGGGCGCTTCCCCCTGATCAATTTCACGGCCACCCTGCCGCCCGGGCAAACGCTCTCTGCCCCGCTTGCCCTGCCCCTGCGGCATCCGGAACGGTTCCTGCAGGACTACAATGCCCTGCAACAGACCATGCTCCTGCGCCGCAAGCGGGCGCACGCCATGGCATTGCTGTACGACCTGCTGGCGGCCTGCTCCTTAGAAGAATGCAAGGAGGAAGCCGGGGCGCTGGGCGCGGCCATGGCACTGCTGGAGGAGCGCTATACCGACCCGCACCTGAGCAATGCAACGCTGGCCGCCTGCGCCCACATCAGCGAGGTGTATTTCCGCCGCCTGTTTAAGGAGACCTACGCCACCACCCCGCGCCAATATCTGTGCACCCTGCGCATCCGGCGGGCCAAACAGCTCCTGCTTGGCTCCGACGCCCCGATCGGGGCGATCGCCGAGCAATGCGGGTTCTCCAGCGTGTATCATTTTTCCCGCGCTTTCCGCACCGCCACCGGGCACAGCCCCAGCGAATGGCGGGAGCAGAATGGGCACCAGCGCATCTGACATACATAAACCGCGCCCCCTCCGCACATGGCGGAGGGGGCGCGGTTTTACCTGAGAAACTATCCTTACCAGCCGTCCGACTGGGAGGAGGAGCCATAGGTGTTCCACCCATCATCCTGATCGTTATCGCCGCGGTTCCGCTGGCGCACGACACGCACGATGAGATAGATCGCCCCCCCGAAGAGCAGGAGCGAGAAGATCAACGGGAGCACCGGATAATAGGTGCCAAAAACATCTACGCGGTCCTCCACGGCAAGGGAAATAGAGATCCCTGTCTGCGCAGTGAACTGTTGCAGGGCAGCCAGCACCCGGGCCTCATCCAGCGCCATTTGTGAATTATTGCAAAAGGCGGGGGCCACATCTGCATGCGCCTCTCCACATTTGAAAGGGCTGGAGAGCCCCAATGCCGTCACGCGCGTGGCCATGGCGTCCACCACATCCGTCAGATCTGCGGTCAGAGAATACGTGTAGGGATCATGCACCGTGCTCTGCACCGTGGACTGAAAAGGGGCGGAAAACGCATTCCGCACCTGCTGGTCCAGGTCGTATCCCAGCCAGGCATAGTAATCGAACTGGCTGTGATCTTCATCCACCAGGAAAACGAGCAGGATGTGATCTTCATACGCTTCAGAGGCGCCATACACGCGGGCATACTGCGTGTCCACATAGGTCTGCATCGTGTCTTCATCATACACGACCTCCCCGCCGCTGGTCAGCGCCTGGCAACTGGCGCCCAGCACCGAGACCATCATCAGCACCGCCACAAGGAGCAGTACCACCGGCACGAGCAACATGCCCATAAAGCCGCCTAAGCACCCGCCACCGTAATAATAGGGGCGATGGTACCAAGGGCCAAAGAAAAAGCCGTGTCTATGCGGCGGGCGCCGCCCCGGCCCACCATGGAAGCCGCCCGGCCCCCCGTGGAAGCCCCCGGGCCTCCCGCCGTGTCCACCGCCGAAGCCGCCGCCCCGGCCGCCCCCGTGTCCACCACCGTGACCGCCACCGCTGTGGCCTCCTCCTCCAGGTCCTGGCATATACATATCCTCCTATCATGTGTTTTGTATTCTGGAACGGGCAGTCCCCTGCCCTGTCTTCATTATATCACAGTCTTCTGTAAAATGCAAGTAGTATCCGTCAGCACATCGGGCATTTGTGTCGTTTGCCATCCTGCGTGCTCTACGCACAAAAGAGAAAGCAGACCGCCCCGCACGCGGAAACGTGCAGAAAGATCCCCCGCATTTTTCTCAAAAATCCACATCATTTTCCAAAAATCTCTTGACAGATAAGAAAAAGTATGGTAGAATACAGTGATAGTGAGGAAAGGCATGTGTCTTTCCCGCTCCTTGCCGCCATATGGCGGCCAAAAGTCCATAAGGAGGTATGAAAGCATGGAGAAGGTTATTTGTTCTTACGAGACCCTGTTTGTGATCCGGCCTGACCTGACAGAAGAAGCCACGACCGAGATCGTAAACAAGTTCACCACGCTGATCGCAGACAACGGTGGCGTTGTAGAGAGCGTGAACGCGTGGGGCAAGCGCAGACTGGCATATCCCATCGAGGATCATGTAGAAGGATACTATGTGCTTGTCAATTTCAAGAGCGAAGCAACTCTGCCGGCAGAGCTGAAGCGTGTGTTCGGTATCACGGATGAGATCATCCGCCATATCGTCGTAACGGCTACCGGTAAGGCTCCGGAAGCGCCGAAGGCGGCTGAAGAGCCGACTGCCAGCGCAGAAGAGGCCCCTGTTGCCGCTGACGCCGAGTGATCGCCCAAAAGGAGGAGTGACCAATGCCCAGTTTTAACAAAGTGATCCTGATCGGGAATCTGGTGGCAGATCCTGAATTGAAGCAGAGTGCCTCCGGCATTTCTGTGTGCCGTTTTCGCATTGCGGTACAGCGCCGCGGTGGCCGGAACGAGCAGGGGCAGAGCCAGTCGGATTTCTTTGACATTACCGCGTTCCGCCAGACGGCTGAATTCGTGGTACGGTACTTCAAAAAAGGACGTCCGATCCTGGTATGTGGCCAGGTGCAGAACAACAACTGGACCGACCAGCAGGGCGTAAAGCACTATTCCACCGCCATCATCGCAGATGATGTGACCTTTACCGAATCAAAGGGTGAGGGCGGCGGTGCTGCCATGGGCAATGCTCCGTCCGATGCTGCCAGCGCCTACGGTGCCCCGACCTACAACAGTGGGGACGGTGCCAACTTTGAGGAGCTGCCCAGCGATGACAATCTGCCCTTCTGAGGCAGGCCTGCATCTAACGTCTTCCCTGCCAGGCTCCCGGCCGGTAAGACTTTTCCCCGATATTATAGTATTCTGAGAGCCAGAAAGGTTTTTTCGGACTGATCATGGAAAGAAACACCAATGAAAGCCCCCGTCCCTTCCGCCCGATGCACAAGAGAAAGAAAGTCTGCATCTTCTGCGCGGACAAGGTAGAGGAGATCGATTATAAGGATGTGGCAAAATTGCGGAAGTTCATTTCCGAGCGTGCCAAGATCCTGCCCCGCCGTGTATCCGGCACCTGCGCAAAGCATCAGCGCGCCCTGTGCGTAGCTATCAAGCGTGCCCGTCAGATGGCACTGCTTCCCTACGTCAGCGACTGATACGCGCCGCTCTCTGCCGCGGAGGTAGACCGCTTTTCGGTCTGCCTCCGCGGCAGTTTTTTGTCACTTTTTATAAGGCCCTATCTCAAACATTCCATTTGAGATAGGGCCTTGTTTACTTATTTGCCGAACTGATAGGTGTCCTCCTGCTGAGAGGTATACTTTTCCAGCAGATAGGCGCGCATGCCCGGATATTTGTCCCACAGCACCATCCACGCCTCCGATGCCGTATAGGGGGCGTTTTCCCCTTGCGTCATGGCCTGATATTCCGCATCGATCTGCATAGGGGAGACCGATGCCGCCTGCAGTTCTTCAAACAGGCTGACGCGTGCGTCCGCCTCCTGCTTTGCGCTGTCCAGATAGTCCTGTCGGCTGGAAAAGATATCTGCCATCTCTTCCCCGCTCTGCTCCAGCAGGGAGAGGTATTCTGCCAGGTGGTCGTCATAGGCCGCCTGTGCCGCCGCCTCCCCGGCCTGCATATAGGCGATCTTCTGCCGGTTGGCCTGTGCGGCGGCATAACTATCCGGATAACCGCCATTGGCCGCCGCCCCTTCTGCCGCCGTGTGGGCCGCTATGCGGTCGCCCTGCGCGGCATAATCCTGCAGGATGCCGGCCCCCTCCTCCGTCTCACGATAGTTCCGGTGCAACAGCGCTTCCAGCAGGCCCTGGTAGCGTGCCGCCCGCTCCTCCGCATAGGACCCCAGTTCTTGCCCCAGTGCGTCCTGCTGGGCGGAGACCTGCGCCTGCTGGCGCAAAGCTTCCTGCAGGCCATCGGCCACGGGGCTCTCCGTTTTCTCTTCCTGTTCTCTCTTTTTGCGGCGGCGCGTGTCGCCCTCCGCCGTATAACGCAGTTCACTCATGCGTGTCTCTCCTTTTTATTCTGTCTTTTGGAAATACATCTCCAGCGCCTGCACATACCACACACCGCTTCCTTCTAAAGACAGTGTATAGACCGGGGACGCCGGGGAAAAGCTCCGCCCGCTCTCCACCTGGGCCTCCCCCGTGCCGGTCAGGGAGAGCAGGGGCGTGGTACGGCCGCGGTGGTCGCGGAGGCTGGCCGCCAGCGTCGCCCCGTCTGCGCCGGCGGCGCAGACCGTTACACGGCAGAGCCGCTTGGGGGCCGTTGCGCCGAGCAGGCCCGGGGCGGTCGTGACCGACAGGGCGGCCGTTGCCCCGGCGTTCAACTGAAAGACGGTGCGCGAGGCATCGAGCGCGTAACAGCCCTGGCTGTTCTGCGTCATCGCCACCAGTGCGCCCCCGCCGAGGGGCGGCAAGGTGCTCCAGCACCCCGTCTCCGGGGCGTAGACGAACACCGTGTCCTCCTGTGGGAGATAGAGATAATAGTATTGCTCATCCCCACATGCCATGGCCCCGCGCAAGTCACGCGTGCCGAGCGGTGCGCCCACCTCGCGCACGCTGTCACCATCGTAACAATAGACCGCCTTCTCAGAAGCGAACAGTAAGCGGTGCCCCGCCACACAGAGCGTGGCGCGATCGGCACAGCCGACAGCGCAGAGATCCGAGACGCGGAACGGGTTCTTCGTCCCGCTCAGCATATGGCAGGCATGCGGCTTAAAGGCGATCACATGGTCGTCATAGACGGTGACCGCCGTGAAGCAGTCATCCCCCCGTGTGTTGGACTGCACCGTACTGGCCCAGGCATTGGCGGCGCCGATATCGCTGGAGATATCCAATTGCCAATTGGCCGCCTCATTATAGGCGGAGGCATAGATGTGTTGCCCCTGCACCGCAAAGATGCGACTGCGGTGCACGCAGGCATCCGCAAGCGTCTTTGGCGGGGAGCTGAGCGTATCCAGCGTCATATCGATCAGGGCCGGCGTTCCGTCATCCAGGTAAAAGCATTTGCGGTCCGGGAAGACGCAGACCATCTGGCGGCTGGTCCCGGCCAGCGGATCTAAGGGGCTGGAATAGTAATAAAAGGGTACGATCGTGCGTATGGCGTTACCATGCTCGGCCCCCAGGGCGATCATCTGCACCTTCCCGGCGCGGATGAGATATAACAGCGCCATGCCGCTGACACCCACGACCACGACCAGTGCATCCTGCACCCCGAAAAAGGCCAGGATCTCCCCCTCCGCCAGATCATTGACATAGCTGGTGCTCAATGCCCCGCGCAGGGGGGCAAGCGCCGGGTACAGGAGCGGGTCTACCCCCTCTGCCTTCCGCAGGTAGCCCGGGCGCAGACCGGGGCGGCGATCCAGCCCCTGGATATCCGCGATCTTAGACGTCATGACCGTGCGGGTGCTGTGCGCCTCATAGTACCGATCCGTTGCCATGGTCTTTTTCCCCCTTTCCGCCCTGCCGGAGCATGTGGGCAAAGATATGCCGCTCCAGCATCGCGGCGATCTGCGGGCGCTTTTCCCGCAGATAGGCAAAGCGGCCCTGCAACAACCAGCGCTTATGGGCGGCGATGTGCAAAGCGTGGTCATCAAACAGCCCCACCTGCACATCCTTCCCCTCCATCAGCGCCGCATTTTCCCGCTCTGCGGCCTGTGTATGCAGCTCTTCCTCCCCCAAAAGGTCAGAATAATCGCCGAGCTGCATCATCCGCAAGACGCGGTTCCGCACGGCACGCGGCAATTTTCCCTGTTCGTCCGACAGCAGTCCCATCTGGATGGCGGAGAGCAGATCCTGCTTCTGCATCTCCGGGCTGACCAGCAGTTCGTTCTCGGTATCACAGCAGACGTCGTAGGAATTGATGTCCTCCCCGCAGAAGGCCATCACGCCCCCAGCGTCATTCTGCCCCACGGCCCGCAGTACCCGATAGCCGGTCATGTACCGCTTATAGATCTGCAACCACAGCACTGACAGACATCGGATCGCCTCCCGCAGGTTCTCCCCGGACAGGGACAGGCGTGTATTGTCGATCGCACGCAGGCTCTCGATGGCCGTGCCGGAGGTCACCCCGCTGGGGGTATTGCCCATGACCATCAATTGGGAAACGCCCGCCGTATATTCCATATCGCTCTCCAGCTGCGTGCACTCGCGGTGCAGGGCGGAGGGGAGGGGCGCCGGTGAGAGCGGCTCCGGCCGCCCATGCTCCGGTGCGTACTCCACCACTTCCCCGGGCGGGAGGCCCCTTTCGGCAAAGGCGGCGATATCCACGATCGAGCCCTCCGGCACCAACAGCGGGTTGGAGGCCACTGCGCGGATATAGTCATGGATCTTGTTCTTCACCCCGTTATAGGCACGTTGCAGGGGGATCAGATCGGCGATGACCGAACGGCCAAAGAACTGGCCGCCCATCTCCTTACTGCGCAAAGCGACCAGCGGGATGCGTTCATAGGGCAGGTCACCATAATAGACCAATACGCCCCCTGCCACGATCATCATGCGCCCCCGGGGATAGCGGCCGTGTGGTCGTTCCAGCCAGGTCAGCACCGGGGCGCTGTGGGGCACGGTGTGCCCCGTGTAGGAAAAGGCCGCACGCGGCGTGCCGTACACCTGTCCGCTCGTGACGGGCGCCAGGCCGTATGCGGGGGTATCTGCCCCCTCCACGCGCACCCCGTATGTTTCGAAAATGCGTTCCACCGGCTGGATCTGCTCGATCAGGATGCTCTCCTGATCCTCCACCCGCTGGCAATAGAGCGACTCCGGGAACACCTCATAGGGGGAGAGCAGACAATAGCCCACATCGCCCTCGTGCACCGGGTGGTCCTGCGCCGTGCCGTAGATCGCCCCGCCCTCCTTATCCCAGTAGGAGAGGATGAACGCACTGCCGCACAACTCGCTCCACAACAGCCAGGTGTCCTTCTGCGCGGCAAAATCCGGCGTCTCCTGCAAGGTGCGCAACAGGCGGGTCGCCACCTCGCTCTTCTCGCTGTCCTCCATCTCATTGGTGCGGGGCCGCACGGTCATGCGATAGGACAACCCCCGCAGGGCGGCCAGGCGCGTCTCGATCAGGGGCGCGATGCGATTAAAGACGCCTGCTTCCTCATAGGCATGTTGCGGAGAAAAGGTCTCGATCTCCCCATTTTCTGCGTGGATATCGCATCTCTGGTGCCCGGCATAAAAATTCGTGTTCAGGGCCCATTGCATCTCAAGCGGCCGTCGCTCTTCCCGGCGGCGCTCCAACTCCCCTTCCACGAAGGCGACCAGATCCGCCGCGTAGAGCGGGCGCCCCTCCGCATCCCGCTCCCACACGCGGTCCTCCCGCGGTGCCGCGCCCGCCTTTTCCTTACGTTCCTGCTTCATGCGTGTCCTCCTCTGCCTGTTGCTTCATCAGGCGCACTGCCTCTTCCACCCACGCAATGACCGTCTCCGTGGGGAACAGCCGGGCAAAGGAGGCGGGCATATAGGCGTAAAGGCGCTCCAGCACGTGCGCCAATTTGGCGCGCCCCGCCTGACTGCCGAAGGCCACTTCCGCCTCACGCACGTAGGGCAGGAGCAGGGCCCTGGCCTTTTTGCCCAGACCCGCGCGCCACGCCAGCACGCCCCCCACACCGATGCAGACCGCGCCGATACACAGCAGGGCGATATAGATCCCTTGCGTCATACGATTACCTCTCTTTCTTTTTACGACCGCTGTCGGCCATCGTCCGGGTAGATATTGCCATACCGGCCGCTACGCCCCCGGCAGGAGGCTGGGCCCGTCCCCGGGCATCCCTCCCGGCTCTCCAGTGTGTCCAGCCGCTCCTCACAGCGCGTGGTGCGCTGCCCCAATTGCTCCAGCAGGGCATTGAGACGGGAGAGCAGGCTGGTCAGGCGCAGGAGCGGGGTCAGCAGGGTCAATACCGCGACCGCGATACCAAACAGCATACTGATCTGTTCTGCTTGCATCTGTTTTCCCTCCTTTTTTTCCCCTCCCGTCTAAACAGGCGGGAGGGGGAAAGCCGTTTTACGCGTTGGCCGCGCACCCGGTAAAGCGCACACAGCCACCGGGGTTCGAGCAGATCAGGTTACCATAGGACGCCAGCAGGGCCCGATAGACCGATGTGCCGTTGACCAGCGAAAAGATACTGCCCTGGTGGGACAAAAATTCCCACGGGGTCTGCTGGAGGATGAAGGACTTGGTGTCCACGGCCCAGGCCTCCCCGGCGGGTACCATGCTCTCGTTGACCAGTATGACCTCCTGGTCGCCCACCAGGATAGAATACCCGGTCGCGCCACCGGCGAACTTGTGCTTATCGACCAGGTGCGTGTGATGGGCATCCATATAGGTCTGGTATGCCTCAAAGGCGTCGTCCCCCAGCATGATCAGATCGATGTGGGAGCCACGGTATTTTCTGGCGTGGCGGATGCCGCGATACAACTGCATATCGGTGATACTGCCGCCCAGATCAAAGGTCTCCGGCACGATCCAGGGATTGCTGCTCTTCTCCACCCCGTACAGTTTCGTACAGGAGGGCTGGAATATAGCGGCGAGACCAGTGATCTCCCGCTGGTAACTGCCCTGCACGGTGATCATACCGTCGGAGGCGAGCGACAGGGTCGTATCCAGCGTCACGTCATTGGTCCGGTGATCGACCGACAGGACACGCAGGCCGCTGTGGCGCAGGACATACTGGTCCTCCAGATCCATGCCGTAGATATCCACGCGCAGACCTTCGATCAGGCGGCTGGTATCCTGCACGCGCAAAACAGGGGAGGTCCTGCCCGGCAGTTCAAATGTCGTCAGGATGCCGCTACCATCCCCGAACAGGGCGCGCCCCAGGTTCC
This sequence comes from uncultured Ruminococcus sp., assembly GCA_964463735.1. Taxonomy (GTDB): domain Bacteria; phylum Bacillota; class Clostridia; order Oscillospirales; family CAG-272; genus UBA1740. The sequence goes on from CAYXDB010000021.1 coordinate 10,622, forward strand.
ATTTGGCGGCGGCATAAGAGCCGTTCACCTCGGCATCCAGCGCGTTGATCATCGCACCGGCATTGGTGGAGCCCAGTACCATCGTCTTGTTGGAGACCTGGATATCTACATACATATCCACCGCATCCAGCTCAAAGTTCACATACCGCTGTTCGCCAGCCGCGGGCGTGGCCGCCTCCTCAGCGCCAAAGCCGAAACCGCCGTTCAATCCCAGCGGGGCGGCCAGTTTGACCTTGTTGTTGGTCAGCTTCTCCTTGCGGATCATCTCCAGGAAGGGAGACGGCTCCAAATTGATCTGGTTGGACAGCGCCGGCTGGTATTTATCCTTTAAGATCCCTTCGATCTTCGTTAAAAACTGTGCCATCTTCTATTCTTTCTCCTTCGTTATACATGATCTTTCAGATGTAAGGTGCGCCGGGCGGCGATCCCTGCTTCCCGCAGGTTGCTGGGGCGGTGCACCGGGGAGGCGGGCGGCGCCCCGCCCATTTGGCGGCGGCATAAGAGCCGTTCACCTCGGCATCCAGCGCGTTGATCATCGCACCGGCATTGGTGGAGCCCAGTACCATCGTCTTGTTGGAGACCTGGATATCTACATACATATCCACCGCATCCAGCTCAAAGTTCACATACCGCTGTTCGCCAGCCGCGGGCGTGGCCGCCTCCTCAGCGCCAAAGCCGAAACCGCCGTTCAATCCCAGCGGGGCGGCCAGTTTGACCTTGTTGTTGGTCAGCTTCTCCTTGCGGATCATCTCCAGGAAGGGAGACGGCTCCAAATTGATCTGGTTGGACAGCGCCGGCTGGTATTTATCCTTTAAGATCCCTTCGATCTTCGTTAAAAACTGTGCCATCTTCTATTCTTTCTCCTTCGTTATACATGATCTTTCAGATGTAAGGTGCGCCGGGCGGCGATCCCTGCTTCCCGCAGGTTGCTGGGGCGGTGCACCGGGGAGGCGGGCGGCGCCCCGCCCCCTCCGCGCAGGGTGGGCGGCAGGGCCGCTGTGCGGCGCGCGATGCGCCGGCACTGCGCCTCCTCCCAGGCACGCCGTAGTGCAGGATCAGAGAGGAGCGCCTGCAGGCGTGCCTCCCGGCTCTCCTGGCGTGCGTGCAATCCCCTGTCCAGCAGATAGGCGACCGTATACCGCTCCTGCGGCGGCAGGGCCTGCAGCCACGGCAGGGCACCGGCCAGTGCCGCCACCGCCTCCTGCCTCTCTCCCAGGCCCGCATAGGCCGGGTCTGCGGCCAGGCGGGCAAGGCATTCCCTCTCGCGCGCCTCTGCCTCCTGTTCCGGTTCCAGTTCCGTCTCCTGTTCCGGCTCCGCGTGCGCTACGGCGTCATTTTCTGCCGCATCCGGGCCGCCATCGCAGGAAGGGGGTGCTTTTTCGGAGGGCACTTCCCCTTCCCCGGCGGTAGTCAGCGGCGGCGTGCTGGCCACCTGTTCTTCTACGGGCTGGGCGCCGGGCAGATCCGCACCGGCCGTCTCCCCCGCGGGCGGGGCCACCGTGGTCGGCGTTGCCACTGCGGCGGCGGGTGCCGCCCCTGTTGCTTGCAAATTCTCCTGATCCATACTTTCTCTCCTTATGTGGTATCGTCCTTTTTCTCCAGCGCCTCCAGGCGGGCTTCTATGGCCTGCAGGCGGGCCGCGATGGTGGGCATATTGCCTTCATCCAGGTCATACAGCCGCTCTTCCCACTGCCGCATCCGGCGTGCATAGGCCCCCGCCCCTGTGATGGGCGTGCCCCCTTGCGGGTATTTCACGACACACGCCCTCCTTCCATTTCTTCCAGATAGGCTTTCAGGTCGGCTAGCTCGCTCTGGTATTCAGACAGCCATTTGGCCGCCAGCGCATCTTCGTTCGCTATGCGGTAGCCCTCAAAGCGCAGGCGTGCCTCCAGCAGGCTGATGTATTCATCCGGCAGGGGGATATAGGCCGTTTCATTCACCGTGGTATAGTTGATCGGCCGCTGGCGGCAATACACCGTCAGGCTCTTGTTGCCCGCTGTGCCACAGGAATAATACAGTTTTTCCTCCTGCAGGGTATAGTACCAGCCGCCCGCGGCCGCGGCACGGTAGGAAAGCGGGGGCAGGTATTGCAATTGGTGTGCCCCGCACTGGACCGCGCAGATATCCTGCGCCCGCACGGTCGCCGCCAGCGTCCCCGGAGAGATGGAGGAGCAATACAGCTCCCCCGTCTGTGTGGAGATGCTGACCTGGCAGGCGCCGATATCCCGGATCACATCCGCATACAGGCGGATCAGACAGGCATTCAACCGCTCCAGATAAAAACTGCGCGGCTGGTCATTGACCAGGCCCATCGTGCCCGTCACGGTATCCAATAGTTGCTGGATACGCACCGTCGCGCGGAACATCATAGCCTACCACCCCCTGTGTGCGTGATGCGTGCCCCGGCGGCGGCCTCCCGCCAGCGGAGGCGCACTACCGCCTCCAGTGCGTCTTCTGCCCGCTTTTGCAGGGCGGCGCCACCGTCCTTGGCCGCCACGGCCGCCAAAATGACCGCGCCGTCATAGCAAGGCGGCAGGCCGCTCTCCTCCTCCAGCCCCTGTGGCACTGTCACATGGCCCCCCGCCTCGCAGAACAGGCCTTCTGGATAGCGCCCCTGCAAAGTGCGCACCACATCGCCCAGCGCCGTGAGAAATTCGTTGATCTCCATGGGGCGCCGGGCACAGGCACGCAGGTACATATCTTTGGTCGTCATATCAATTAAATCTTCCCTTTCTTGCAGTCTCCTGCACACGGCTGTGCAGGGTTTTCCGAATGCATTGTGCCTCCGTCAGCGGCACTTCTACCCGCCCCGGGCGGAAGCGACTGCGCAGGAAATAGCGCAGGGCATCCGGCAGGTGCGTGACATCGTGCGGTTCCGTGGCGCAGTCCCCGGGGCGGGCGGTATCATGCCGCAGGGCCGGTAAACAGCGCAACAGCTGGGGACAGCTGGAGAAGATGGTCAGGCGCGGGCCGTCCCCCGGCGTGGGGAGCGCCAGGTATTCCCGCACCTGCATCCAGCCCTGGATGCGGTTGTTGTCTGCCCGGGTCAGCCGTATGCCCCCCGCTTCAAACAGTTCCCACATACTGCGCCCCGTGTCCTTTTGCCGGTTCCACATGTCCGGCGGGGCATAGGTCGCCACGACCGGCTCCGGCGAGAGGGCGGCGATCCGGCTGGCCGCCGCGCTGACGATCAGCCCCGCCTCCGACAGCTCGCGTATCACCGTCACATGGCCGCCCGGATCCACCGCGCACCAGAGGCAGGCAAGCCGATCCAATCCATAGTCAAAGGCACGGTAGATGCGCACGCCCGGCGGCAGTGGGTGCGGCTCCACCACGTGCCGGTCGCGGCGAAACTCGGAAAAGAACTGCCCGGCATGCAGGTCCCAGTCCCCTTCCAGCCACGCGCGGCGCATCTCCTCCGGCAAAGCGGACAGCCGCTGGAGATACGAAGGATCCCGTTGCAACAGGGGCTGATTATCATACACGGTCGCGCGGATAAAACGATAGTCCCGTGCGTCCTCCCCTGCGCGATATTCCCGATCCAAAAAGAGCCGTTTGACCCAGGTGTGCCCCACACCGCCGGGGTTGCAGGTCAGATACATCCGCCGGGGGATGGTATTGGCCCCGCGCAGGCAGGCACACAGGCATTGGAACTGGTAGGCGGTGAACTGGGTCGCCTCATCCAGAAAGATGCGGTCGTATTCCTGCCCCTGATAGCGGCTGGTGTCTCCTTCACTGTCGCAGTACCCAAATTTGATCAGAGCGCCGTTGGGAAAGGTCAGCGTTTTGTCGCTCTCCCGATAAACGGCTACCCCGGATAGCATGCTCCGCATCGTGCGGATGTGGTTCTCGTACAGTTCCGGATACGACCGGCGCAGGATCAGGGTGCGTAGCCCCGGATAACGCAGAGAGGACAAGATCGCCTTCAGGCGTACCGCATATGACTTGCCGCCCCCGCGGCTCCCCCCATAGGCGACGAAGCGCTCCTGCGCCCGCAGGAATTTCTGCTGGGCCGGGAAAGGCGGATCCAGATGCAGCGTCATGTGGAAAACGCCTCGCAATCCCCCAGATCCACCGTCAGGCAGGTATCCTCTTCCTCCCCGTCTTCCTCCTTCGGTTCTGTGTATCCCAGCATCTTGTTGGCGGTCTCCACCGCGCGGGTCGCCGCATTGGCCGCCGAGGGATTGAACTTCACCTCCGTGAGGGCGCCGTCCTCATCGCGGACCTCCACACGGGCGCCTTCCAGCGCCGTTTCAAAGATCCTTTTCAATCCCTGCAGTGCCATTTCCCGGCTCCATATCTTCTCCAGCTGGGCCCACTGTACCGCCCCGTCCTGTTCCTCTCCTGCTCTCGCTTTCATACATCCTCCTTTTCCCGCCGCTCCCGTCCGGCCCCTTTACTGTACCACAGCAAAATCGGAAAAACCGGACACGGAAATTTTTTTCGGCACGGTATCCGCCGCCCGAAGAAAAAGCCCTTTGGCACATTTTTTCAAAAAAGGGTTGGCAGAGCGACGCCGGGGGAGTATACTATATCCAGAGGCGCAAAAAGCGCGCACCATAAAAAACAAGGAGAACGAGCATGAAAGCGACAGACCCCCGCCCCGGCCGCGCTACTAAGATCCTGCTATGCGGCGAAACGCACGGCGAAAAAGAACAGTATGACATAGAACTGGCGCTCTGGCAGGATCACTATGCAGCGGGGTGCCGCGCCCTTTTTCTAGAACTAGCGTATTACAGCGCCGCGTTTTTGAACGTCTGGATGCAGGAGGACACAGACGCGATGCTGGACATCTGGTTTGGTGAGATCCACGGCACGCTCGCCGCCAATGACTTCTATTATGCTTTTTTGCAGGAGATCAAGGCCTCCTGCCCCGAAACGGTCTTTTACGGGACGGATGTGGGCCACCAATACGCTACGACCGGCGCCCGGTATCTGACCTATCTTTCTGAACACGGCATGCAGGACAGCGAAGAGTACCGCCTGGCCTCTGCCTGCATCCAGCAGGGGCAGGCATACTACGCGGACGGCGACCGGCACGATGGCATCTCGGACGTGCAGGAAGCCTATATGGTCGCCAATTTTCACGCGGCGTACCGCCGCGCAGGGGGCGGGCGCATCCTGGGCATCTACGGTTCCTATCACACCGACCTATCCGCCCCCACGCGCATGGCCGGGCAACTGAGAGCCGTATACGGCGATGCCCTGCGCAGTGTGCCGATCAGTTCCCTTCTGATCGCCCCTCAGGATCTCGATGCCTGAACGGCCTTACAAGGGACTGCACAGCCGGCCTGTAGCCCGCAAAAGAAGGACGGTCGTAAATGGTATTTTTGAAATAAGACCGTATACAAAAACAAAAAGATCAAGGGCACCATACAAATGGCCTTGATCTTTTTGTTATGGTCGCACAGGGCGCCCGTCATTGACCCCATGCTATGTTCAATCTATGATGCCTTGCCGCTCGCTGGAAGAAGAAGCCATGAAAAAGCCTTCCTCCGGGAGACAGTGAGCGAAGCGAACGGCGACAAAAAAGTCTTCCTCCGGGAGGAAGGTGGCACGGATGCCGTAAGGCAGACGTGACGGAAGGAGCCAGCGTACCTCACTGTTAGGTTTCTTGTAGGTTAATTTAGGCCTTTTTCGCTATGACCGTTAGCCTATCACCTCCTACGATAAACCATTGGCGCACCTACGCAGGCTCCTTCCGGCACGCCGCGGGGGCGGCGTGCCACCTCCCTCCCGGAGGGAGGCCACGCGCAGGCTACGCGGCGGGCTGATGAGACAGCTCCTTTTTCGAAGAAAAAACTATGGTGGTCAGTTATCCCGGTGCATTTTCTGCACGGCTTTGTCCAGCAGTGCCATGCGCCAGGAGACGAAGGACTGGATCTGCCCCAATTCATTCTGATAGCCGCTTTCCGCATCCACCGGATCAGGCATGGTCCAGCGGCGTCTATCCTGCACGTAGGCATCGGCAGGGAGCGAGTCAAAGAAGGTGCGGAAGGCGCCGACCAGCGACTCGTTGCTCAGGGTGCTCTCCCGCAGTTCCCAATACCGTTGCTGGAATTCGTTGAAGAAGCAATAGAGGGTGCGCGTGAACAGGAGATTATTGCCAAGCGAAGTGTTGGAATCATAGGTGGGGGTCTGCACGGGCAACATCTTGGCCATTTCCTCCCGGCTGTAAAAGCTCTGCCCGTTCCAGTGCAGGCCAAAGGAACAGTCGGCATCGTACAGGCAGGGGACCCACTGCACCCCGTTATAGGTGACATAGACGATGTTCTTATCTACGTTGTCCGGCCCGTACATCGTCCAGCACATGATGGCCAGGTCGATCACCGCATCCACATCGATATAGGTATACGCGTTCCGGCGGAAGGTCTTCCAGTCCGAGTAGCGGACAAAATCGATCAGATCATTGAAGCTGGTATTCAGCCAGGCGATATCCGTCCCCGTGGAGCAATACTCCACATCCCAGGAGCGCGTGCGCTCGTTCGTATCATACAGGTCGGCCGACGCACGGAACTTATTGGTGGCATCGTGCATCTGCGCGGTGATGATGGCCGAATGGGGATAGTCCTCTTCGTTGATGCCGAACATCCATTTCGTTTTGGAGATGTTCATGGTATACAGACCGTAATAATCCCCGTTGACATACACGCATACCGGGAAGCCGTCGGTGCATCCCGCGTTCGGCGCGGCCAGCAGATCCTCGTTCTTCACTGCGCGGGTCTGTGCCATCTGCCCAAAGATACGGCAGGAAACGATGTTGCGCGCGTGGGAGGCATCGATCCAGTTGGCTTTTAACGTATAGCGCCATTGCGCGCCCCAGTCGCCGTACCCCAGGTCCTGCTTGTCATGCGCCCGGCAGGAGGAATCCTGGTAGAACTTGATGTTGTAATTCTTCTTGGGGAACCCGGCGGAGGTAAAGCCCTGCACCTTCAGCACGGCTGTGGTAGTAAAACTGACGTTATAGGCCTCATAGCGCAGGCGATAGACCCCTGTCTGTTCCCCGCTGACCTGCTGTAAGGAGTCGCCCTCCAGATAGATCGCAGGAAAACTGATCGTGGGTGGGAGGGTCTGCTCCTGATACGCACCGCAGACCGTGCAGACGGCGCGTGCCGTGCCGGTCTGGTTCACCCCCGCCTCTGTCACCACCTGCATCGCGCCAAAAGAATGGGCGGCGGGCACCACATGGTCATCGTACGCATCCCCGCAGCCCGCGCAGGTGTGCCGGGTGTACCCATCGGTATAGCAGGTGGCCGGTACGATGGTCTCTGTATAGGCGTGGGTGTGCGGCGCATCGGCCCCTACCCCCTCCGGTAAAAAAAGCAGGCAGAGCGCCATCGCACACAGGGCGATCACCAACAGCACCAGATACGGGATGTATTCCCGCGGGGCGCGTTCTTTCCATATAGGTGTACGTGGCATAGGGCATCTCCTTTATCTTGCGGCCGGTCTCCCGGTGGGGCATGCGCCCCGCCTGACAC
>CAYXDB010000022.1:0-17840 GCA_964463735.1 uncultured Ruminococcus sp.
CATCTCAACCTGTTCGTCGATATGTCGGATGAGGCCAAGAAGACCGAGATCCTGATCGAACGGGCAGAGGCAAAGAAGGAAAAGGTTCTTGAGATGACCATTGAGGAACTTGACCTGTCGGTCCGCTCTTTCAATTGCTTGAAGCGCGCCGGCATCGATAATGTGGAAGATCTGATCAACCGTACCGAGGAGGACATGATCAAGGTCAGAAACCTCGGTAGAAAATCCCTGGAAGAAGTTATCCAGAAACTCCACTCGCTCGGCCTGGACTTGAAAAAGTCGGAAGAGTAAGGGAGATATTTCACAAAGGAGGGAAAGAATATGCCCGGAACTAGAAAACTCGGCAGAAAGACAGCACACAGAATGCTGATGCTGAGAGGTCTTGTGACCTATCTGCTGGAGAATGGCAAGATCGAAACGACGCTGACCCGTGCAAAGGAAGTCAGCGCATTGGCAGACCAGATGATCACCCTTGGCAAGCAGGCAAGCGCCGCTGAGGCAAAGGGCGACCGTGCCGCTGCCTTGGCATACCGCCGCCAGTTGACCGCCTTCATCACCAAGGATACCGTGGTGAAGAAAACGGTCTCCCAGTTGGCTGAGGATTACGAGGGCCGCAACGGTGGCTATACCCAGGTATACAAACTGGGGCCCCGCCGTGGCGATGGTGCCGAGATGGCACTGATCCGTCTGATCCCGGTCGTGGCCGCTCCTGCCGCTACGGAGGCTCCTGCCGCCGCCCCCAAGAAGGCGACCCGCAAGAAGAAAGCCGCCGCCCCGGTGGAAGAGGCTGCTGCTCCGGTCGAGGAGACCGCTCCCGCCGCTGAGGAGACCCCGGTGGTGGAAGAAACTGCGGAAGCAGAGGCTCCCGCCGCAACGGAAGAGACTGCTGAATAAGCAAACAAAGCCCGGTGGAAACACACGTTTCCACCGGGCTTTACTTTTGCCCCTGCGGGGGCGGACACAAAAGGCCTCTCCATACAGAGAGGCCTTTTGTGTGTATCATTACAGGGGGCGCTCAGTTCTCCGGCGTTGCGGCCAGGATGGCGTCGGCCAGCGCCTGCGTGAAGCGATCCAGCCAGCCGATCTCATGCGGGTAGGTCTGCAATCCCTCGACCCCCTGCTGGGAAAGGAATGCCAGGGCCCTATCCCGCCCGACCAGGCTCTCGTAGAGATAGAGCATGCGGGAGAGGCGCAGTGCCTCGCCCATCGCGTACAGACGCAGGGAAGGATTGGCGCCAAATCCGGCATAGTCCGGATAGACGAGGAAGGCATCCCCTGCGGTGAACATGCCATCGGCATCGGTCGTGTTGTAGGGGACGATGGGGCGGCGGGAGAGATAGGAATTATAGAAGTTGAAGCCCCAGTGCAGGAACAGATCCATGTCATAGCGATACAGCTGCAACCCTAGCACCGAGATGCGCGGCAGCGGCATAGCAAGGAAACGGTTGGTATAGTTCCCGTTGACCGGCCCGCAGCAATAATAGGTGCACAGGGGGTGCACACCGGCATCGATGTAATTCTGCACGCTACCGACCGCGCAGACACTGTATTCGCGCTCATCCTGCCCGGCATATTCCAAGTGGGAGCAGGCGTCTAGCAGACGGCAACGGCCGATCAGAGGCTTGATCATCTGCTTGCAGGCCATATACTGTTCATAGTGCTCCGGGCTCGGCTCATCCGAGATGTGGAAGAAGCAGTCTTCTTCCAGCCCCGCCTCACACAGGTATTGGTGCAATGCGGTGATCATCTGCCGCAGGAAGGAACGGTATTCTTCCGACAGGGCGTCCGTGTCCCAGCCGAAGCGGCGGCGCAGGCGGCCATCCTGCCCGCGCACCAGGATCTTGGGGGCATTTTTGGCGCCCCACTGGGAGAAGAAGGGTGGCATCTCCAGATAGCGCATGCCGTGGGCACGCACGAACTGGATAAAGGTGTCTAACTGTGCAAAACCGAAGGTGAAATGCCCCGGTTCCGGCTCTCGGATGTCGAGCAACTGGGCTGTCAGCCGCTCCCCGCCGATCTGGGTATCAAAGGCCGGGGTAAAGAGCGGTACCAGGATCATATTCTGCCCCCCCTCACGCGCGCGTGCCAGGTAGGAGGCAAACAGCCGGTAGAAGTCGCGGGTGAAGAGCTTGACGTGGTGCTGGTGGATGAAACTGTCATAGTGCATCCAGGTGGTCAGAATGCACTTCTGCGCCGGGAGCGCCTGTGGCATCTTGCACACGGTCATACGGGCGCGGGCTACGACCTGGTCGCCATTCTTCAGCGCTACGGTCATCGGATAGCGGCCCGGCGCCAGCGCAGGGGCGTCATGCAGGGTCAGGAAGAAGGTCTGATTGACCCCGGCCGGCCCATGTATATGCTGGGGGTCAAAGGTCTCCAGAACGTCGGGGTACAGATGATCTTGCCGCAGGATGTAGTCTTCATCGTGTTCCGGCATGGCATCGATCACCGCGGGCACCAGGCCCACGCGGCGCCATTCCACCCCGCGGCGCAATTTGCCGCGCAGGGAGAGGGAAGCATCGGTGTAGCCCTCATCGCCGGTCACGGTGATCTGCACGCGCGCCGTCTCGCCGGGGAACAAATACAGGGGCGTTTCCAGCGACGGGACATCCCCCGTCCGGAACACCTTTTCATTGGCACTGACAAATTGGATATGGAGCATATAAATTACCTCACTTACAAGATAGGTTCGCCCTCATTATATAGGGATATGCCGGAAATGTATTTACCATATCGGACATTTTACTTGTCTGATGCGGCAAAATGATCGGCAAATGCGCCAAAGGCCGTTCCCGCCAGTTCCGGGGAAGATACAAAGGTCACAGGGCGACCGGTGGTGGGGTGGGGGACGGTCAGGCGGGCGGCGAAGAGCGCCAGCGGGATCTTGCGACAGTGGGCGCCGTAGCGCGCGTCACCACACAGGGGAAAGTTGCGGGAAGAGAATTGCAGGCGGATCTGGTGCGTGCGCCCGGTCAGCGGGGTGACCTCCAGCAGGGACAGGGCGGGCGGTGTGGTGCCCGGCTGTGGTGTCTGGCACCAGGCGGCGGGGCCCTGCGGCAGGGTGGCCAGCACGCGGTAGGTCAGGCGCGCCTCCCGCACCCCTTGCCGCGGCCTTTTGACCACGTAGCCCTTGCCCCGCTGGCGGTCAAAATAGAGCAGGTCGGTCAGTGTATCCTGCGGCGCGGCAGGAATGCCCTCCAGCACCGCATAATAGCACTTGCGCCATTGCTGTGCGGCAATAGAACGGGAGAGCGCCGCGGCGGCCGCCGGCGTCCGGGCAAACAGCAACACGCCGGAGGTCGACCGGTCCAGGCGGTGGACGGGATAGACCTCATGCGGCTCCCCCGCGCTTTGCAGTGCATCGCGCAACAGCGTCGGCATGCTTTTCTCGTGTGGCCCCCCGTCCTGCGAGAGCAGACCGGCCGGTTTGCACACGGCGATCAGGGCATCGTCCTGGTACAGGATACGGCATTCTGGTGTCATCGGGATAATACCTCATAGCCGCTCTCGGTAATGAGCACGGTATGCTCGACCTGGGCCGAGAGACGCCCATCCGCCGTGCGCACCGTCCATCCGTCCTTCTTGTCGATGGTGAAAAAGCGGCTTCCTTCATTGATCATGGGTTCGATGGTGAAGATCATACCGGGGAGCAGGACGGGGCCGGTCCCCCGTTTCCCTACGTGGCAGACATAGGGGTCTTCATGCATGGAGCGGCCCACGCCATGCCCGCCGATCTCCCGCACCACGGTATAACCGGCGGCGTGCGCCGTCTCCGCTATGTAATAGCCGATGTCTCCCAGATGTGTGCCGGGGCCCAGGTGCGCCAGCGCGGTCTGGAGGGCAAGGCGGGTGGTCTGCACCAGGCGTTCTGCCCGCTCACTGATATGACCGATGCAGAACATGCGGGAGGCGTCTCCCACATAGCCACCATAGGTCGTGGTGCAGTCCACATTGACGATGTCCCCCTCCCGCAACACCTCCCGGCTGTTGGGGATCCCGTGGCAGACGACCTCATTGCGTGAGACACAGACCGTACACGGGAAATCCTGGAAGCCTAGGCAAGTCGGGCGCCCCCCAAGTGCCCGTGTGCGCTCTGCTACGATATCATCGATCTGCTTGGTCGTCATGCCGGGGCAGATCGCCGCTTCTACGGCGTCCAGCACCAGCGTGTTGATGCGCCCCGCCTCCCGTATGGCGGGGATTTCATGTGGCCCTTTCAGCCATTTGCGCGGGGGGACCCGTTCTCCGGCCGCCAGATATTGTTCCCGCAGGCGGTCGGCGGCGGCATGGCATTGCGCATAGGGCAGGCCACTGTGGCACCAGCAAAGTGTGGTTCGTTCTTCTTGTGACATATCCTCTCCTGTATCAAAGGGGTACCGGGGATAAAACAGGGGCAGGATGCCGTGGCATCCTGCCCCCTGCGGGCTTATCCCAGTACGGTGGCAGTTGCATCCTCTTCAAACTGGCGGGTATACAACCGATAGTAATAGCCTTTTGCCTGTAGCAGGTCGGTATGCCGCCCCTGCTCCACGATCTTGCCGTCCTGAACGACCAGAATGACATCGGCATCCCGCACGGTGGAGAGCCGGTGGGCGATCATCAGGGAAGTGCGCCCCTGGATGATCGTGCGGATGGCCTCCTGGATGTGCTTTTCGGTGACTGTATCGACCGAGGCGGTCGCCTCATCCAGCACCAGGATCTGCGGGTCAGACAGGATCGCGCGGGCAAAGGAGAGCAATTGCTTTTCCCCAACGGAAAGCAGATCGCCATCCTCCCCTACATCGCTGTCCAGTCCTTTTTCCATGCGGTCCACGATACCCTCGGCATTGACTAGGCGCAGGGCGGTGCGGATCTCTTCATCACTGGCCTCCGGGTTGCCGTAACGCAGGTTGTCCCGGATAGAGCCGGAGAAGAGGTGCGGGGTCTGCAATACATAGCCGATGTGGCTGTGTAGCCAGAGCTGAGAGCGCTCACGCGCGTCACGCCCGTCGATCAGGACCTGCCCCTCCGTCGGTTCAAAGAACCGGCATACCAGATTCACAAGGGTCGATTTTCCGGCGCCCGTCTCGCCCACGATGGCCACAGAACTTCCTGCCGGAATGTCCAGGTTGAAATGGGAGAGCACGGTCTCTTCCCCATCCGGATAATGGAAGGTCACATCGCGGAAGGCGATATCCCCCCGCAGTGGCTCCCAGTTTTCCTTCTTGGGATGGAAGGTATCTCCGTAGCGTTCGATGACCTCCGGGCTGTCACAGACGTCCGAGGCGGTCTCCATCAGGTGGGTGAACCGCTCGATGTTGACCTGTGCATTGATCAGGGAAGACACGGCATCCACGACCCAGCGGATCGGCTCCATCATCCCCTGTGCGTAGGACATAAAGACGGAAAGCGTGCCGATCAGCAAAACGCCCTCCTGCGTGATGATGCCGCCGCGCCACAGGACCAGCGCCAGCGCAAGGAAAGATGCCATAGAAACGATGGAAGTAAACATGGCGCGCACCCGGGTGGCGCGCACGGATTCCCGCCGCATCTGCTGTGTCTCAGCGGTGAAGTGGCGCAGCATCTCGTCTTCTACGGCCAGGGTCTTGATGGTCTTGGCGCCGGTCAGCCCTTCGTTGAAGTTGCCGGTGATGCGGGAATTGATCTCCCGCACCTGGCGGTTGACGCGCACCAGTTTGTTCTGGAACAGGGCGATCAGCACGGTGACGACCGGTACCACCGCCAGGACCCAGAGCGCCAGCCCCGCATTCAGCGAGAGCATGGTGATCACAGCGCCGATCAGGTAGGAAAGTTGCCATACGCCGTCCATGAGGCTCCAGGAGATCAGTTCACTGATCCGCGCAGTGTCGCTCATGATGCGGGCGTGTACATAGCCCACGCTGTTCTGGTTAAAATAGGAGAAGGAGAGCGTCTGCAGATGGTCAAAGGAGGACTGGCGCAGGTCGCGCAGGGTGCACAGTTCATTGCGGCTGGCAAGGAAGGTCGCCACAAAGTTGGCGATCCCCTGTACCAGAAGGCAAAGGACATAGAGCACGATGAAGATGGCCAGGGTGTCCAGCGTTTGCTCTCCGATGAAGTGGTTGATGGCATATTGCTGGAACAGCGGCAACAGGATGTCGGTCAGACTGCCGACCAGCCCAAAGCAGACCATCCAGAAGAAGGCCTTGGCATAGGGACGCAGATAGGGAAGCAGCCGGGGGATCCCGAAGAAGGGGAGACGCACGTAGGATGCATTTTCTTTTGCCGTTTTCATGCTGTCACCTCCCCCTGGATCATGCCGGATTGCATGTCATATACCTGGCGGAACAGACCGTTTTGCGCCAGCAGTGCCTGCGGCGTGCCGTATTCGGCCACGCGGCCGCCCTCCAGCACCAGGATCGCATCTGCCCCCATCAGGGTCGTGATGCGGTGCGAGATCAGGATGACACTGGTATCGGCTGTTTCCTGCGCGATATGGGCGCGGATCTTTTCGTCCGTTTCGGTATCCACCGCGGAGAGTGAGTCATCCAGCACCATGACGGGCGCGTGGGTGAGCAGGAGCCGTGCGATCGCGCACCGCTGTTTCTGCCCACCGGAGAGGGTCACGCCGCGCTCGCCCACCTCCGTCTCGTAGCCGTCTGCAAAGCGCATCACGCTCTCGTCAAAGCAGGCGTTCTGCGCCGCGGCACGCACCGCGGCCTCGTCCGGGGCGGTCTGGGTGATGGAGATGTTCTGGGCGATATTACGGGAGAAGAGGAACGGCTCCTGCAATACGGTGCCGATATGGCGCCGCAACTGCGGCAGTGGGACGGTGCGGATGTCACGCCCGCCGATCGAGATCGTCCCCTGGCCTTCCGGCAGTTCATATAACCGCGTCAGCAGGGCGACCAGGGTCGATTTCCCGGCCCCGGTCCCTCCCAGGATGCCCAGGGTAGCGCCCTGGGGAAGGGTAAAGGAGACATCCTGCAACAGCAACGGGCCGCCCGCGTAGCCAAAGCTCACGTGGTCAAAGACGATGTCGCCTGCAAGCGGCACATCTGCCACGGCCGCGGGCGTCGCTTCCGGCTCTGCCGACAGGATCTCGGCAATACGATCCATGGCTACCCCGGCACGGCTCATCTCGGAGATGATGCGCCCCAGTTGGCGGATCGGCCAGATCAGCATGGTGTTATAGGTGGTAAAGGCGATGAACTCGCCGGAGGTCATGCCGTCCTGCACGCACATGACGCACCCGAATACGATGACCAGGAGCACCTGGATGCCGGAGATGAGATCGCCCACCGTCCAGAAGGTGGACATGTTGCGCTGGACCCCGACCCACAGGCTGGTATAGTATTCATTTTGCTTGGCAAAGCGGCGCCGCTCATAATCCTCACGCCCAAAGGCACGCACCACACGCACCCCGGTCAGGTTCTCCTGCGCGATGCCGGAGAGGATCCCCTCATTTTCATCACAGATGCGGAAGCCGCGCCGTACCCGTGCGCCAAAATAGGTCGAGTACGCCAGGATGACGGGGAGCAGGCACAGGGCGATCAGGGAGAGGGTAGCATTCATCGAGAACATGAAGGATAGCGAGAGGGCGAGCAATAGCACGACGCGGAACAGGGAGGTCAGTTGCTCGGAGAGAAAGCGCTTGATGGTCTCCACATCGGAGGTACAGCGCTGTACCAGATCACCGGTGTGGTTCTTCTGATAAAAGCTGCTGGGCAGGTGGAGCATGTGGGAAAACAGCATATCCCGCATGCGCATGACCAGCTTTTCAGACGCCAGCGCGCCAAAGAGCATATCCAGATAGCGGGAGGCCACCGCCAGCAGGCCGATGCACACAGCGGCAATGGCCAGCCACCACAGGTTTTCCCGCACGGCGGATACGCCGCCCAATTGGTCGATAAAGTCATTGACGACCTGCGGCAGGGCCGACGGCTGGTCCGACAGTACCGTATCTACGGTATAGCGGATGAGCTGTGGCAGGAACAGATCGAACAGTGCTTTACAGGCGGCAAAGAAGATGCTCAGAAGGAACAGCCCCTTGCAACCGCCAAGAAATGACCAGAGCATACGCCCCTTGCGCAGGGGCACAGCGGTCTTTTCAGTTGTGTTAGACATAGATTCCTTTCCCGGAGCGGGCAGAAGGTGCCCACATGGACTGGGCACAGAGGACAGGTGACAGCGTATCACACCGCTTTTCGGTCATCGCTCCGTCAACGTGGGAGGCATGCAGGCAGGTGGGCGCCACCGCCACAATGAGGAAAAGGCAGTGGGATGTGCGTTTCTGCACGGGATGGGTCGATCCCGGCACTGCGCGGTAGCAGGGTCCTGCATGGGGGCGGCATACGTGCCGCAAAAACCCATTCTATTATAGCATGTGGCAGGGGGAAAAGCAAGGGGTGGGCGCCGCTTTTATGCAAAATATCCTACAATATATTTACAAAAAATTCATGCAGGACACGTCACGCCCGCTGGCTGCGTGTGCTATACTAAATACAAGGAGCCTGGCCGCCCCGGCGGAGGGCCAAAAACAGAGAATGGATGGTACCGTGCATGGCAGACGTATATATCGATGGGTTGCAACGCGCCCTGCAAAAGGACCCGGCCGCGTGCGTGGCAGGGGCAGAGCAGGCCTACCGCGCGAAGGTAGAGGCCGTAGTGGCATCGGCCCTGCGCCATCCGGCCTGCCGGGTGATCCTGCTGGCGGGCCCCAGCAGTTCCGGCAAGACGACCACGGCCAATATACTCTCCCGCCGCTTGCAGGAGGAGGGGCATCCTGCGGCGGTCGTGTCGCTGGACAATTTTTACCGCCGCGCAGATGCGCCGTCTTACCCCCGCCTGCCGGACGGCCAGCCGGACCATGAATCGGTCGAGGCATTGCATATAGAGGAGATACGGCAGTGCATGGCCGCCGTCCTGCGGGGGGAGGCCTGCGACCTCCCGCGCTACGATTTCAAGACCAAACAGCGTGTGGAGCGTGCCTTCCATCTGGAGGTGCCGCGCGGGGGCTATGTGATCATGGAGGGACTGCACGCCCTGAACCCCTGCCTCACGCAAGGGCTGCCGGAAGGGGAGCTTTTGCGCCTGTTCGTCAGCGTCTCTACCAATCTGGTGGAGCGGCAGACGGGGGAACGGATCCTGTCCGGCCGCAAATTGCGTTTCCTGCGGCGCCTGTCGCGGGATGCCCTGTATCGCGCATCGGGCGCGGCGCAGACCTATGCGCTGTGGCGCAGCGTGCTGGAAGGGGAGGACCGGTACCTCTATCCGTACCGTGGGACGGCTGACCACGCGATCGACACCTTCCATGCGTATGAAGTGGGCGTCCTGCGCCCCTATGCCGAGCGATTGCTGGAGGCACCGGACGCCCCGCACAATGCCTACCTGGATGCGGTCAGGCAGGCGCTTTCCGCCTTCGCCCCCTTGCCGGAGCAGTGGGTACCGCAGGATTCTCTCCTGCGGGAATTCATCCCCGGCGGCATCTATGAGGATCTGTATTGACGCAGGATGCACCCCCGCGCATCCATAATAGACCGCCCCGGGCAGAGAGCTCTCTGCCCGGGGCGGTCGCTTATCGGTGTTATGTAGCACGCGGGGTCAGGTGCGGTCACGCAAAACGGAGAATGCTTCCTCCGCTACCGCGATCGTCTCATCGATGTCCGCATCGGTCATGGCGGCATTGATGAAGTGGTTGTGATGGTTGGTGAAGAAGATGCCGCGCCGCACACACTCTGCAATGAAGGCCTGGTGGGTCATCAGGGTCGGGTCATCGGCGATGCGGAGGTAGGGCAGGGCCAGCGCACCGGTCACGTGCAGGTCATAGCCATACTTTTTCCCGGCGGCGATCAGACCGTCTTTTAACCGCTGTCCTTTTTGGTTCAGGCAGGTCACGATGTCCAGCCGCTTCATCTTCTCGATACAGGCGATCCCGGCGGCAAACGGCACCGCAGAGAGCCAGTAACTGCCGGTGTAGGACATGCCGGAGATCGTGTTCTTCAAAAATTCCTTGCCGCACAGGGCAGAGACGTTATACCCGTTGGCCAACGCCTTGCAGAAGCAGATGAGGTCGGCTTCAAAGCCGAAATAGTGGTCAGAACCGTGAATGTCCAGGCGGAACCCGGCACGCACGTCGTCCACCACCAGCACGGTGCCGTTTTCGGTACACAACTGGCGCACCCGCTGCCAGAAGCCGGGGGCGGGCATCTCATTATCGCGGAAGTTGCCGTGCATATAGGGCTGGCCGATCACCGCGGCGATCTCGCCTTTATACCGGTCAAAGGTCTCTTCCACCGCCTGGATGTCATTCCAGTCCAGGTAGATGTTGTTGGCTACGTCCTCTTCGATGATGCCGGCATAGTCGATCTTCTGCGTCCAGGGGGAGATGCCGTGGTAGTATCCCTTAAAGAACACGATCTTCTTGCGTTTGGTATAGGCGCGTGCCGCCATGACCGCCATGGTCGTGACGTCATTGCCGTTCTTGGCGAAGAAGGCCCAGTCGGCCGATGTGACCGTGTCTACCAGCAGTTCTGCAAAGTCGATCATGACGGTAGAGGGGGAAGTCGTGCAGTCGCCCTTCGCACGCTGGCGGGCGGCGGCCTCCTCTACCTCCGGGTCGCCATAGCCCAGGATGTTGGGGCCGTAGGCGCACATGTAATCGATAAAGCGATGCCCGTCCAGATCCCAGAAATACGCGCCCTGCGCCTTTTCCGAAAAGAGCGGGAAGGCCTCTACCGGGACAAAGCATCCCTCCGCCGGCCCCAGATGGCCGTATACGCCAGAGGGGATGACGCGTGCCGCGCGCAAAAATGCCTCGCGGCTCTTTGGATAGGTGTTGATCTCTCTCATGATGGTTGCTCCTTTCCCTGTCAGGCAAGATAGACCGCCACGCGGTCCAGGATCCGGTTGACGTTATCGATCTGGGAGATCATGCCGCCCACGCGCACCTGCCCGATCCCCACAGCCACCACGGCGTTGATCTTCCCGTCAAAGAGGTCACGCGCCGTCTGCATGCTGTCAAAACGCATATAGGAAAAATAGTCATCGGTCGGTTCGCAGACGGTCAGGTGGTGGTCTTTAGCCATCACAGCGGCAGAGGGACCGCCGGTCACATCCAGCCGGATCTGCCCATCCACGATATAACTGGCGCTGGCGCGGCTGACGGAGTCGTGATTGCCCAGTTGCGCGATCGCCCCGGCGATCACATGGAGCATCAGGGTCGTGCTGATACGGAAGAATTCCGGGTCGTCTAAGGCCCCTTCTGCCGGGCGCAGGTAGGCGGCCAGCCGGTCGGTCAGGGCGGTGAAGGTCTTTGTCATGAAGGAGGCGTGCAGGATCACGCTGGGGGAGAGGGGCGTGACGGTACCGTCGATCATCCCGTTGAACCGCTCAGGCGTGGCAAAAGAGGCGCGGATCTTGGCCCCCGCGACCCCCTCCCGCAGGGTGCAGGCCCCGTGGGAAAAGACCAGCGTGGCCGCCGGCCCGCCCTTGACGGAGAAACCAACGGACATATTCGTGTCTGCGATCAGGCGCTGCGCTTCTGCATCCAGGGCGCAGAGATGGGGGAGCGCCCCCAGCAGGGCGTATAGATTGACATACGCCAATGTCATGGGATCTTTCATATCTCTTGTTCCTTTCTGTGCCCGTGCCGTGCAGGGGCACCCGGTGCGCCAATGAGCGCTACCGGCTCTATTGTACCACAATCGGCAGGGAAATACAATCCCCTTTTTTCGCCCGTTAGGGGCGCCCGGCGGATCGTGCCGCTCAGCCTTCGGTGGCGGCGCGGAACTGCAGGCGGTACAGATCGGCATAGATACCGCCCTGCGCCACCAGCGCCTCATGCGTGCCCTGCTCGGCGATGCGGCCATTGGCGATCACGGCGATCTCGTCCGCATTCTTGATGGTGGAGAGGCGGTGCGCCACGACCAGGGTCGTGCGCCCCTGGCACAGCTCGTCCAGCGCCTGCTGGATCAGGATCTCGGTCGTGTTGTCCAGGGCAGAGGTCGCCTCATCCAGGATGAGGATGGGCGGATCCTTCAAGAACACACGCGCGATGGAAAGGCGCTGTTTCTGCCCGCCGGAGAGGCGGACACCACGCTCCCCGATCCGGGTATCGTATCCCTCGGGCAGGGAGAGGATGTAGTCGTGGATGTTGGCGCGCTTGGCCGCGGCGATCACCTCTTCTTCCGTGGCGTCCAGGCGGCCGTAGAGGATATTGTCCCGGATACTGGCATTAAAGAGGTAGATATCCTGCTGGACGATGCCGATGTTGCGCCGCAGGGAGGCGCGGGTCATTTCGCGCAGGTCTTTGCCGTCTATCAGGATCTGCCCCTGCTCGATCTCATAAAAATGCGGGATCAGATGGCAGATCGTGGTCTTGCCGCCGCCCGAAGGGCCCACGAGGGCAAAGGTCTTGCCCTGTTCGATGCACAGGTTCACATCGTGCAGGACCGGCTCACTTTCCGTATAACGGTAACTGACGTGGCGCAGCTCGATGCGCCCGCGCAGTTGCCCCGCGTCCTGGGCGCCCGGCGCGTCCTCCTCCGGCTCCGCATCCATGATCTCCAAAAACCGCTCAAAGCCGGTCACACCGCTTTGATACTGTTCGGTAAAGTTGATCAGCGTCATGACCGGGTTGATGAACAGATTGACCGAAACGACGAAGGCCGAATAGTCACCAAAACTGATCTGCCCCTGGTAGAGGAACAGCCCGCCCGCGATCAGCACCACCACATTGAACACATCGGTGATAAAGGCATTGGCCGCGTGGAAGCGGCCCATGGCCTGATAGGCCTCCGACCGCGCCTTGACGAATGCTTCGTTGCCCCCCTCGAACTTCTCCTGCTCCTTCTCCGCATTGTTGAAGGCGCGGGTGACCCGGATGCCGGAGATACTGCTCTCCAGCGCGGCATTGATCTGCGCGACCGACTGGCGGCTCTGCATAAAGGCGCTCCGCATCTTTTTGCGCAGGGTAAAGGACACCAGAAAGAGCAGGGGCACGCAGAGGAAGATGATGAGCGTCAGATACAGATGGATGGTGGCCAGATAGACAAAGGAGATGACGATGGAGATGCCGGAGATGAGCAGGTTCTCCGGCCCGTGGTGCGCCAGTTCACTGATGTCTTGCAGGTCGTTTGTCATACGGGACATGATCTTCCCGGTCTCGTGCGTGTCATAGAAGCTGTACGGCAGTTTTTCCAGATGGGCAAACATGTCGGAGCGCATCTGCGCCTGCATGCGCACGCCCATCACGTGCCCGTAATACTGGATGAAATAGTTCAGCCCCATGCGGAACAGATAGAGCGCCAGCAGCGCCCCGCCGTACAGCAGGATCATACGGTAATTGCGCTCCGGGATCAGGGTGTTGAGCATGGTGCGCGTGATGATGGGGTAGACGATGCCGATCAGAGAGACCGCCAGCGCCGCCAGCATGTCCCAGAAGAAGATGCGCCGGTGCGGCCGGTAATAGGCGATAAAACGGTGTAGCATGGCAGTTCCTTTCTACATAGATGGGTAAAGGAGAAAGCGCCTGGCAGATGCAGGCGCTTTCCTTGGTAACACGGGGCAGAATTACTTGCCCGTGATGGAAGAATACCGGTCGATCAGATCCTCAAAACTGCTTTCCAGTGCGCTGGCGCCGGAGGCCCAGTACGTACTGGGTTTCGAGTTCGGGTTATGGATCATATGGCGGAAGAACAGACCCAGGGAGTCCACATCGGTGGAGCCGCCCAGCCGCAGTTCTTCATAATGGAAGGTCGAGATGTCATAAATACGACCCTTGATGATCAGGTCAATCATCTCTACAGAATCCGAGTCAGAGACGTTCTGGTGCGTCAGGATCGTCTCATAATACTGTTCTTTGACATAGGAGCAGTTGTAAGCAGAGAGTGCCTCGGTGATCGCGCCTACCATGGTCAGCGTCTGGGCGTTCTGATCCAGGACGGAGCAGGGGACGGCCAGCACGTTGCAGTGGTCACGGGAGCCGGTGTAGTATTCGGTCTGGTTGGTGTCATATTTCGGATAAGGCAGGACACCAAAGGGATGCTTGGACTGGTTCTCCATGCCGCGCATCGTGGCGGTGCTCAGATCCTCAATAGCCAGCAGGGCAAAGTAGGCGTGCCCCTCAGCAAAGAATTTGATACGGGTGGAATAGGTATCACCACCGGTATTGTAAGCGCCGGTCGTGTAATAGAATTCCTGCAGTTTCTCGATCGCGGTATAGATCTTGTTGTTCGGGGTCCAGAGCGTAGGCTCATTGACACCATCGTTCTCTACGTAACGGATGCCGAAGGCGGCGGCCCAGGCATCGACATCGGTGCTGCGGCCCATGGCGAGACCGTAGATATCATCAGCGGTCATGCCGTCTGTCTGGTTGGCAGAGGATTTAATATAGATGTCCTTGGTCACCTGGGTGAAGATATCGAGCGTCCAGTCACCGCCGCGCACCACGTCAAACATGGTCGAATAGGCCTGGCCGGTCTTGGAGCTCTTGATCTGGCTGGCGATGTTGTCCTTGGAGACCAGCTCCTGGTTGAAGACGACGGCATAGCACATCTCCATAGACGTCAGGGAGATATCCGATACGGCCACGAACTGGTAACCGTTGATCGAGCAGTCCTTGTTCAGGGAGGCGGGCCACCATGCTTCTTCATTCTTGATGCTGTCCTTGCAATACGGGATCTCAGAGCGCCAGTCGCAGAAGTTGCCACTGTCGGTCGAGCCCAGCACCAGTTTGCCGCTCTGGTATGCCATCATGGAGAGCAGGTCGAACTGCACGTCCCCTTGTGTGAACTGGCGCAGCACAGCGGTGTAATGCGTGGTCAGGTCCTCAGTACCGGTGGCCTGGATCTCCTGATCGTTTACGATGTTGATGTTGAAGCGGTCTTCCACAGCGGCGTTACGCTGGTGCACCTTGTTCTCGATCCAGGTGCCGTCGGCCTTGCCGTAGATCTCATAGGCATAGTTGCTGCTGTAGGAGATGACGAAATCTTCCTCGCCAAAGTCCCAGCCACCATCCGATGTACGCCAGGCGGCGTTCTCTGTGGGGGTCGCGTCCAATTTGTCGGTCCAGTCGACCTCTTCACCGCCGTTCGGGCCATTGGGGCCGTCACTTGCCGGACAGGCAGTCAGTGAAAGGGTCAGGGCGACCAACAGAAAGACTGACATAAGTTTTTTCATGTTGGGTATTCCTTTCCTAATAATATTTGCATTATGTATTTTACCATGGAGCGGGCGTTTTGTCAAGGGGGCGCGGATATTTATATCCTTTTGCACAAATGGTGCATGCGTATTTTGTTCAAAATGATCAGGGCCTGTCCCCCCGTAGCAGGGAAAATACGAGGGGAGATACTGCAGGGAAAGAACGCCCCGCCGCATAGGGAAAAACGCTATGAGGGGACCCGTGTGGCGTGAAAATGGCATGTGGCAGGAGCGCTACGGCGCATCAGATGGTTCCTTGCGCCAGAATTGCCCGATCACGTGCCCCAGCGCCTGCACGTCCCCCACGTATTTCAGCCCGTGCCAGCGGGTGGGCATGGCATGGCGGTACAGCGGCTCAGCGAACCGGTCATCGATCAGCAGGAGCACGCCGCGGTCCTCCTCCTGGCGGATCACCCGCCCGGCCGCCTGCAGGACGCGGTTCATCCCGGGGAAGGCGTAGGCATATTCCTTGCCCCGCTCGTACAGGTCGTCATAATAGGCGCACATGGCATCCCGCTCCGGGGAGGGCTGGGGCAGTCCTACGCCGATGACCGCCGCACCGATCAGGCGGTCGCCGGGCAGGTCGATCCCCTCGGCGTATACGCCACCCGTCACGCAGAAGCCGACCAGCGTTTCCTGCGGGGCGGGGGCAAAACGGGCAAGGAACGCCTCCCGCGCGGCGGGGGAAGCATGGCGCTCCTGGCACAGGATGCGGCAGGCGGGGTAGCGGGCGTGGAAGACGCGCGCCACCGTCTCCATATAGGCATAGGAAGGGCAAAAGACAAAATAGTTGCCCACACGGCCGCTGACCATGGTATAGATGGCTGCGGCGATGCGCGGGGCGCTCTCCTCCCGGTCGGAGAAGCGGGTGCTGATCTTGTCTGTCACGCAGATACAAAGGCGGTCACGGTCAAAGGGGGACTCCAGCAATAGTTCCTGCGCCTCCTTGCCCCCGCCCAGCACCGTGCGATAATAGTCGAGCGGCTCCAGCGTGGCGGAGAAGAGCACGGCGCTGTCCCCGCGGGACAGGCAGGCATCGATGGCCGTGCCAGGGTCCAGGCACACGCTCTGCACGGTGCAGGTGGCACCCTCCCGGCGCAGAAACGTCTCATAGGCCGGGCCGTAGAACCGCTGGCGGGCCAGCACGTCCTGCAGGGCGTACCACAGGGGGCGCACCTCACAGCGGTAGGCATAGGGCCGGTGCCGGTCATGCAGGGTCTGCGCCAGCGCGTAGCACAGTGCCTCCACTGCGGAGAGCAGTTCCTCCGCCTGCCCCTTCTGCGCGGCAAAGGCGTGCACCACCCCCTGCTCATCGGTATAGGTGCGTTCGTTCTGCAGGGGCGCTATCGTATGGTCAAAGGCGTGGCAGGCCGCCTGCGCCGCCTGCCCGACGGCGGTATCCCCCGCCTGGGTGGCCAGCGCCAGCACCTGTTCCAGCACGGTGCGGGAAAGGGAAGCGCTGTACATCTGCCGGGCACGCTCCAGCAGGTCGTGCGCCTCGTCGATCAGGAAGCAGTAGTGCCCCGGCCGGTCAAAGAACCGGCGCAGGTATACGCGCGTGTCAAATAAATAATTGTAGTCACAGATGATCACGTCACAGAATTGGCTGTACCGCAGGGAAAGTTCATAGGGGCACACGGCGCAGGCCTGCGCCTGGACCAGGATCTCTTTCGCTCCCACGACCGGCAGGGCCTTTGCCAACAGATCCAGGGCGGCCTGCTCCTCCCGCGCCCCACCGGCACGCGCCAGGTCGCACGGGGTGCGCGGGTCCTTGCACATCTGTTGCCGGGGGCACAGCCGTTCCTTCGCCGTCAGGCAGACGGCGCGCACAGCGGCCCCCGCGTGGGCGAAGCGTTGCAGGGCGTGGCAGGCCACGGCGGTCGTGGTCGTCTTGGGGGTCAGGTAAAAGATGCGGTCCACCGTCCCTTTCCCCAGGGCACGCAGGGCCGGGTAGAGCACGGCCGCAGTCTTGCCCGTCCCGGTCGGGGCGCAGGCATAGAGCCGCCCGCGGCGGCGCACCGTGTGCCATACCGCCTGGATCAGGGCATCCTGGCTCTGCCGCACGGCGCGGTAGGGGAAGGGGAAGTCCCGCAGGGTCGGGAGGCGATGCACGACGCGGTCGATCTCCACGCTGGCGCTTTTCCCCAGGCAGGATAGCACGCGGGCAAAGAACTGCGCGGCCTGGGCGCGCGTCACCGTCTCACTATCGCAGGCCTGGGTGGCGCTCTCCCGGTGATAGCGCAGGGTACGCAGGGTGAGCGACTGGAGGGTGGGGAAACGGGAAAAAGCGCAGTGCGCCAGCAGGAACCCCTCGCCCCGCAGGCGGCGCTGTACCTCGCGCGGCAGGGCCGTCACTTCACAGGGGACGGCACGGGAGAGGCGCAATGTCGCCGTCTCCTCCTCGCCGGTGGGAAGCTCGTCCACCTCCCCCACCAGATGCAGACAATATCCTTCCTGCTCCACATCCAGCGTCAGGGGGGGCGCATCGGGGGGCAGTACCAGGGCAATACGCTCCTGCCGCGTCAGGGGCTGGACGGCAAAATCATCTATATCATTGGCCGTCTCGCTCTGCAAACGGCGCAGGGAGAGCACGACCATTTCCGCCGCTGTGACGGTCAGGACGCCCGTCTTTTCGCTGTATTCCATCGCATTTACCACTTTTTCTGAAAAAATTTACAAAA
>CAYXDB010000023.1:0-17395 GCA_964463735.1 uncultured Ruminococcus sp.
TAAATTGCACTTCATCAATAAACAAATAAAACTGTTCATTGTTATCTTTTGTTACGATAGATTCAACGTACTCACAAAGCGTAATTGGATTCCTAAATTTATAATATCTTCGTTGATCAAGTTCAATTTTGATAATATGGTCATCCAAAATACCCTTTGAAAGCAAATATTCGTAGAACAAATCGAAAAGCAATACCGATTTTCCGCATCGACGAATACCAGTAATTACCTTAATCTCACCATTCCACATATTATGGATAATACGTTCTAAATAAGAATCTCGTTTAATCATTCTCTCACCTCAAACTTTCGACAAAAACGTCGTTACTTTCATGTATAGTATACCACGATATTTAAAAAAATCAACTAGTTAGAAGAAATTTAACAATAAAGTTACGGCAAAAACGTCGCAAGTTCTACGTGAAATCAAATCTTCTCATACTAAATTTCTTCAACTTTATTTATTAACAGTATAGTAACATTTTTCTCAAAAAAGAATGACTAGAGGTGTCGAAATAATCGTTCTAACACCCACTAAAAACCTTTCGTTCCGTAGTTAGATGGTAAAAATGAAAAAAGCCTTGCAAAAGCACCAAATGATACTCCTACAAGGCAAAAATTACATTACAGATAGGAAAACAACTACTTTATGTAAAGAAAAAAGGTCTGACACTTCTCATATCAAACCTATGCTTTTTAAATGGAGCAGATGACGGGAATCGAACCCGCGTATTCGGCTTGGGAAGCGGACACTCTACCATTGAGTTACATCTGCATGGCGCCTTACTCTTATATTCTAGCACATCTTGCGCAAAAATGGAAGGGGTTTTGCAAAAATTTTTCAGATTTTTTTATTTTTTGGGTGACAAAAGGTGCGTTCGTTCTACATGCATGCCCCACCTGTCAATAAAAACCTCCCGTGCGGGGCTTGCATTTTGTCAAAAAATGTAGTATGATAAGAAATAGAAAGCGTACAACATCCAGGTGCGCAAAGGAGGAGACTCTCTATGACACGCATTTTGTACAATCCCAAGGCCTCCAACGGGCAGGGGCTGAACAAGATCGAGGATCTGAAACAGTTGCTGACCGACAAGGCGCTGGCCTACCACAACATCCTGGAGATCGAGGATCTGCCCGCGTTCTTTGCTTCCCTCCCGGAAGAAGATGAAGTATACCTCTGCGGCGGGGACGGGACACTGAACCGATTCGTAAACCTGATCGGCGACTACACGGTGCGCCAAAAACTGTTTCTCTATGGTTCCGGCAGTGGGAACGATTTCCTGCACGATGTCATCGGCACGCGCGGCCCTATCCAGATCAACCGGTACATAGAAGGACTGCCCACGGTGGAGATCGATGGCAAGGTCACCCGCTTTATCAACGGCATAGGATACGGCATTGACGGATACTGCTGTGAAGAAGGCGACCGCCAGCAGGCCGCCGACCCGGGCAAGACCGTCAACTACACGGCCATCGCCATCAAGGGCCTGCTCTTCCATTACAAGCCGGTGGGCGCCACCGTGACGGTGGACGGTGAGAGCCGCCACTACAAGAAGGTATGGCTGGCCCCCGCCATGAACGGGCGCTACTACGGCGGCGGCATGATGGTGGCCCCGGCGCAGGAGCGGCTGAGTGAAGACGGCCGCCTGACCTCTGTCGTCATGTACGGCAGTGGGAAATTCAAGACGCTGGCCGTGTTCCCCTCCATTTTCAAGGGCGAGCACGTACAGCACACCGAGATGGTGGAGGTGCGCCGCGGGCGCGAGATCACCGTGGAATTTGACACCCCCACGGCCCTGCAGATCGATGGAGAAACGGTCCGGCAGGTGCGCCGCTATACCGCCCGCGCCGGCCACGGTCAACCTGCAAGCCCGCTGTCCGACGAGGCCCTTGCAACGGCCGAAGAACCGTCCCTAGCCTAACAAACGCACCCCCGCGCGTGGGCACCCACGCGCGGGGGTCTTTTATGCTTCCGGCGCGCCGCCCGAAACAGGGAAAGCGCCCACACGGCCGAACAGTTGCAACAGCAGTGCCGTCTCCGCCGTGGACAATCCCCCGGCGCGCGGGGCGCGGCGCAAGGAGGCCAGGCGATATTCTGCCGCCTGATGCGACAGGGGAAAGACGCGGCACAGCGCCGCGGCATCGTATTGCCGCCCCTCCTGATATTCCAGATAATACACCACCGCCGCCGGGCATAAAAGAGAGGCGGCAAAGGCGTTTGCCTCCTGTTCTTCTACCGTGCGATCCTCCCCTGCATGGCCCAGCAGGATATGGCCGATCTCATGCGCTAGGGTGAAGCGGTGGCGACAGCCGTCCCCTTCCCCTTCGTCATACAGGATGAGATACTGCCCCGCGTGGCGCAGGGTCATGCCGGATGGCAGATCCTTTCCCCCGGGGCACAACTGTGCCCGGCGCAGGCCGGTGCGCCCGCAGTAACCGGCATAACTGTCAAATTGCACTGCCACCGGCAGGGAGAGCCGCTCGATCGCCAGAGAGGCCAGGTCACAAAAACTGCGCAGGCACGGTTGACCGACCAGAAGTTCCACCGCGCTGTTCTCACTGCGCCGGATCGCCGCCCGCCGCACAGGGTCACTCCGGGCGGTGACTGCCCAAATACAGGTCGATGGTGCGGCGCAGGGTCTCATGCAGGGCCGCCCGTTCCTCAGGCGTCAGGGCATCTGCCTCCCGATACATGGCCAGCAGGCTCTTCTCCTCGTCCGTCAGATCCTCCGCCCCGGCGTCCCCCATCAATTCTTTGACCGGCACGTCAAACAGTTCTGCCAGTTCCGGCAACAGTTTCATATAAGAGGCGGAGCGCCCGCGCCGCCAGTTATTGACCGTCTTGGGCGGCAGATTGGCCGCCCGCTCAAAGGCCGCATCACTGCCAAAGACCCGCTCGATCTGTGCATAGATCCTCTCCCCCGTCTGTACCACGTGTTCTCGCCCCATGTTCTATCCCTCACTTTTCGTATTTTTTTATATTTTTGCAAAAAACCATTGACTTCGTAATAAATACGATATATAATAGAGATGCCCCGCTAAAACGCCCTCCGTTGCAGGTGGGTTGCCTTTGGTCCACAGAAGGGCACCTATCCTAATTATAGCACAGCAATTCGTAAAAATCAAGAATTGCAGAAAAAAAGTGAGGTTTTTTTATGATCGCAAGTCCCACCCTGAAAGCGAAGAAGCAATTGCTGGGACAGTACCGCCGCCTGCTGAAGGAGATCGCCTATGATCGCCTGCGCCTGGGGCAATTGACCGGGCGCCTGCTCCGCCAGAACCCCGCGGGTCTGCCGGACGGGGCGGGCACCCTCTCCGTGGCTGAACTTGGCGCCTACCGCGCCCGTGTAGAGGAAAACATGGCGCGTTGCTGCGCCCTGGTCGAACGGTTACAGGCCTTTATCAATCAGATCCCCGACAGCGAGACGCGCCGCATCTTCACCCTGCATTACATCAATGGCTACACCTGGCAACGGGTGGCCTATGCCATCGGCGGTTATGACGAATCCCATCCGCGCAAGAAGCACGACCGCTATCTGGCGCACATCACACCGGAAGAGATGCAACTTTTGGCTCCTGCGCCGCATGCGGCCGGCTCTGCGCCCGATAGGCAAGGGGCGTCATATGATGATCTTCCCGAAACAGCTGAATAAAATAGGAAGTGGTGGAAAAACCCAGCGCACCGGCAATGTCCGTCACGCTGTCTTCGGTCGTCAGCAGGCGGCGCTCCGCTTCCCGCATCCGTACCATGCGGACATAGGCTGAAAAACCCACCCCCATCGCGCGCCGAAAAGTGCGGGAGAAATAACTGCGGCTCACCCCGCACAGGCGGGCGGCCTCCTCTTCCTCTGCCTCAGCATAATGCGCCGCCACATAGGCCACCGCCTTTTGCAGGCGCTCTCCCTGCCCTCCTGCCTCCTGCCAGCGGGCACGGTTCTTTTCCTGCCACAGGCGCAGAATGTGCACGAATATGGCCGTCACATCGGCGCGCAGTGCCAGTTCATAGCCGAATGCGGCATCGTTCCATTCCTGCATCGCATGGCGGAAGAGATCGCCCAGCGGCGTATGGGCCAGTTCCCCGGCGGAAAAAAACCGCTGCCGCTCCCGGTCGTTCTCCATCAGGGTCAGGGCATAGACGTATTCCGAATAGGTCTGCTCCCCTGCCACCAGCACTTGCGGCAAAAATTTAATAACGATATATTGCGCCGGTGCACCGACCGCATCCACGGTATGCGGCTCCCCCGTGTGTACCAGGACCATATCCCCCGCCGTCAGCTCGGCCTCCTGCCCGCCCACGCTCACCTGCGCCCGGCCGGAAAGACCATATAACAGTTCCGCATACTCATGGTAATGCAATTTCGTGATAGCCTCTTTCCCTGAAAGGGACATCAGCAGGCACTGGATGGGCATGAACACCCCGTTGCGCCGATAGCGTCCTTCATACAGTACCATATTTCCCTCCATGTCACAAAAATGATATTTTTCAGCAAAATTATTATAGCATATCCGGGCGCCGGATGCTATACTGAAACTGTAGTTTTTTACCGCTTTTTTCGGATTTTTCAAAAAATATGTAAGGAGATGTATGTATGATCCGTGTATTGGTATGGAACGAGTATTTTCACGAAAGAGAGTCGGAGGCGGTACACGCCATCTATCCGAACGGGATCCATCAGGCCATTGCCGATTTCCTGCAATGTGACGACATCACCGTAGAGACCGCCGTGCTGAGCGACCCTGACTGCGGCATCACCGAAGAGCGCCTGGCGCGCACCGACGTGCTGATCTGGTGGGGGCATATGAAGCATGGAGACGTGCCGGACCACATCGCCTATATGGTGCGGGACGCCGTGCTTGCCGGCATGGGGCTGATCTGCCTGCACTCCGCCCACCACTCCAAGCCCTTCCGCTATCTGTTGGGCACCTCCTGCAACCTGACCTGGCGTGAGTCCGGGGACAGCGAGCTGCTGTGGGTCATCGAGCCGTCTCACCCCATCGTCCAGGGCATCGACCGGGTGATTGAATTGCCGGCCGAGGAGACCTACGGAGAGCCGTTCGTCATTCCGACGCCGGATAAGCTGCTCTTCATCGGTTCCTATACCGGGGGCGAAGTCTTCCGCTCCGGTTGCCTGTATGAGCGCGGCAACGGCAAGATCTTCTACTTCCAGCCCGGGCACGAAAGTTTCCCCACCTATCACATCCCCGCCGTGCAGACGGTCATCCGTAATGCCGTGCGCTATGTGGCCCCCGCCTATCGTGCGACCACGACCTGCCCGCACGTGCGCCATATCCATGACGCCGAAGGGTACGTCATCAGTTAAGTACCGCGCATCCAGGATCACATTATATATTAAAGGAGAAAGAACATGGCAAAACTGATTAAAGTTGGCATCATTGGCTGTGGCGGCATCGCCAACGGCAAACACATGCCCTCCCTGAAGAAGGTCAAGGACTGCGAGATGGTCGCATTCTGCGATATCATCCCGGAGCGTGCAGAGAAGGCCGCCCAGCAGTTCGGCACACCGGACGCCAAGGTGTATACCGATTATCGTGAACTGTTGCAGGACCCGCAGATCGAGGTCGTCCACATCTGCACCCCGAACCGTGCCCACAGCTTTATCACAGTGGACGCGCTGGAGGCCGGCAAGCATGTTATGTGCGAGAAGCCGATGGCCATCAACGCCGCCGAGGCCAAGAAGATGCTGGACGCGGCCAAGCGCACCGGAAAGAAACTCTCCATCGGTTATCAGAGCCGCTTCCGCGATGATTCTCAGTACATGAAGACAGAGGCAGATGCCGGCACCTTTGGCGATATCTATTATGCCAAGGCGACCGCCCTGCGCCGCCGCGCCGTACCGACCTGGGGCGTATTCCTGAACGAGTATGAGCAGGGGGGCGGCCCGCTGATCGACATTGGGACGCACGCCCTGGACCTGACCCTGTGGATGATGAACAACTATCGCCCGAAGTACTGCGTGGGCACCACCTATCACAAGTTGAACAACGACACCGACCAGGGCAACATGTGGGGCAACTGGGACCCGGAGAAATTCACGGTAGAGGACTCCGCCTTCGGTTTCGTGGTCATGGAGAACGGCGCCACGATCGTGCTGGAATCTGCCTGGGCGCTGAACACCCTGGATGTGCGCGAGGCTGTGACCTCTATCTGCGGTACCAAGGGCGGCGCTGACATGAACGATGGCCTGCGCCTCAACGGCATCCGCAACAACCGCCAGTATGTCCTGAAGCCGAATTTTGAGGCAGGCGGCGTAGCATTCAATGACGGTACCGCCTCCGAGAGCGCCGCTGACCGCGAGGAGCGCCTGTGGATCGAGGCCGTGCGCAACGATACCGCCCCCGTCACCCTGCCCGAGCAGGCCTATTGCGTGACCCGCATCCTGGAAGGTATTTATGAGTCGGCCAAGACCGGCACGATCTATCAATTCCAAAACGACTGATCCTACCCCAAAAGCCCGTGGCCGATCGCCACGGGCTTTTTTATGTCCCTTTGGAAGCGGGAAGAGGCAGTCCTCTCATTACCCGGCCCCTTCTATTTATGCATGGGTATCATTCTCCCGCAATGCCTCCGGGATGGCGGCCTGATGCGCCACCACGATACTGCTGCGTTCCTGCGCCAACTGCATGGCCGCAGGGATGGTCATCCCCCGTGCGATGGCATGGAGGAAGGTGGCGGCGTAGCAATCCCCCGCCCCCACGGTCGAGACGACGCGGATCGGCGCCGGGCGCCCAGGGTCATACAGGCGATCCTGCCGGACATCATACACGGCCGCCCCCTCTGCCCCGCGGGTATACACGATGAGGGAGAGCTGGGGGCAGGCGCGGCGCAGATCGTCAAAGAGGCCCTGTCCCCCCGGCGCCAGGGCGCCGGTATCATAGAGGAAATGCGCCTCTTCGTCACTCACTTTCAGGATGTCGGCCCGCTCCATACACAGGCGGATAGATCCCTGGTCATAAGAGCCGGGGCGGATATTGAGGTCGCAGAGCGTATATCTGGCGTGCACGCGCGCCAGCAGGCGGAGCAGGGCGGCACGCGAGACGGGGGAGCGCTGTGCCAGCGTGCCAAAATAGAGCATATCCACCGGCCGGGCACCGAGGGCATCCAGCGTCTTTTCCGGCAAGGCGATATAGTCATAGGCCGCCCCTTCACAAATATGGTACTGGGGGATGCCGCCCTCCTGCAGTGTCACCTGCACTTCTCCGGTGGGATGATCGTTTGCCTCGACGAAGCGGTCATCGATCCCAAAGTGGGAAAGCGCCTCCCGCGTGCGCGGGGCCAGGGCATCCTGCCCCACGCCCGAGAGCAGGGAGACCTGCTCCCCCAGCAGGGACAAATGTGCCGCCACGTTAAAAGGAGCACCGCCGATCACCCGCCGGTCGCTATACACATCCCACAGCACTTCTCCAAATACCACACCGTACATGTCCTATGTCTCCTTGTGTCTTTCGTGGCGGGCGGCCGACGGCCCGCCTTTTCTGGTTTCATTATACAGGAAAAGCCGGGCGCTGTCAAGCATCCGGGCGGCATATTTGCGCCCTTTGGCGCATATCCTGCAAAGAGGCCAGCGCCCCGGGGGCCGTTCTATTGAAGGGAGGAAAACATAATGTCCGAGTTTCGCCGCTATGTGCGCAACGCCATGGTACTGGTGGGCGCCTCCCTGCTGATGCGCACGGTATCCCTTGCCTTCAATGCCTATGTCAGTCGCTGTATCGGGGCGGCGGGGATGGGGCTGTTTTCCCTTGTGATGAGCGTATACACCTTCGCGGTGACTTTTGCCACCTCCGGCATTCAACTGGCCGTCACCCGTCTGTGTGCGGAGGCGGACGGCCGCCACGAACCGGGGCGCGTACTGGCCGTACTGCGCCAGGCCGTCTTCTATGCCCTGTGCTTTGGCGGGGCGGCCTCCCTGCTTCTCTTTTTTCTTGCGCGGCCCATCGGCCTGTATCTGCTGTGCGACGCGCGCACCATCCCTTCCCTGCGCCTGTTGTCGCTCAGCCTGGTGCCCATTGCGCTCTCCTCCGTCTTTGCCGGTTATTTTACCGCCATGCGCCGCGTACAGCGGCACGCGCTGTCCCAGCTGTTTGAGCAGGCGGTGCGTATCCTGCTGACGGTCACCGGCCTGCTGGCGCTTGCCCCCCTGGGGCTGGAATATGCCACGCTGGCGCTGGTCGGCGGTTCCTCCCTTGCGGAGTTTTCCTCCGCGGTCTTCCGCGGTATTGCCTTCTGGATCGACAGGAAACGGCATTTTCGCGACACACGGGTCGCGCGTGGGGAAAAAGTCCTGCGTCCTTTACTGGGGGCGGCGCTCCCCATCGCGGCCTCCACCTACATCCGCTCCGGCCTCCTGACGGTGGAGCATGTGCTCATCCCCCGTTGCCTCTCTGCCTACCACGGGGGCTATGAGACGGCGCTGGCCTCATACGGGGTACTACACAGCATGGCCCTGCCGGTCGTCCTGTTCCCGGCGGCGGTCAGCGGGACGTTCTCCAGTCTGCTGGTCACCGAGATGGCCGCCTGCGCGGCGCGGGGAGAGCGCCGCCGCATCCGCTATATGACGGAACGGGCCGTGGTCTTTACCCTGCTCTACGCCATTGGTTGCGCCGGGGTGATCCTTGCCCTGTCAGACGAGATCGGGGTACTGTTCTACCATTCGGAAGAGGCGGGGGCGTATATCCGGGCACTGGCCCCGGTCATCCCCATCATGTATCTGGATACCACGGTGGACAATATTCTCAAAGGGCTGGGGCAACAGGTGTATTCCATGGGCATCAACATTGCCGACTCTGCCCTCTCCATCCTGCTGGTATGCCTCCTGCTCCCCCGCTACGGTGCCATGGGCTATGCCGCGGTGATCATCCTGACGGAGATCTGCAATTTTTCGCTCAGCCTGCTCCGGCTGCAACGGGTCGCCGCCTTTGCCCTCCCCCTGCGGCGGGCGCTCTTTGCCCCGTTGCTGGCGGCGGTCGGTGCCAGCGCCCTGGGGCGCCTGCTCCTGCCGCAGTGCGGCACGTCTCTCACCCTTGCCGGTCACCTGTTGCTCCTGCCGGCCCTGTATCTGCTCCTGTGTGCGCTACTGGGTTCCCTTACGCGTGCAGACTATCGCTGGCTCCGCACGCTCCTGCCCGCGCCGCACAAAAGGCAGGCAAAAGCCCCGTGCAGAAGACATGCAAAAGAGCCTTGACTTCCCCCCCGCCACGCGGTATAATATAAGCATACTAGATAGAGGGGGCGCACCATGACCTTACACCGCTGTTGTTTTACCGGGCACCGGCAACTTGCCCCGCACACGCAACAGGCATTACACCTGCATCTGGACACGACCATTGCCGCCCTTTACGAAATGGGGTGCCGGGAGTTTTACGCCGGTGGCGCCATGGGGTTTGACACCCTGGCCGCTGAGCGGGTCCTGCTCTTCCGCCAGAGCCACCCGGACGTGATGCTAATCCTGTTGCTCCCCTGCCGTGACCAGTGTGCCCGCTGGCCGCAAGCCGATATCCAGCGCTTTCAGCATGTCCTTGCCCAATGCGACCAGTATCGCTATATCCAGGAGTTTTATTCCCCCACCGCCATGCGGGAGCGCAATATGGCATTGGTACATAACAGCGATGTCTGCGTGGCCTTTGTCACGCATCCGCGCAGTGGTACCGGGCAGACCGTGCGGGCCGCAAAAGACGCCGGCATTCCGATCCTGAACCTGGCCGACCACCTGCGCCCGGAGGAACTGTGACCGGCCGTTAGCGAAGCCTGTTTTATAACGCGCGCCTGGCGCGCCCCCCCACATGGGGCATCGCGCCTGGCGCTCTTTTTTGCATTGGAAGACCGATCAGTTCTCCCAGTTGTGGAAGACGTTCGTGATGTCGTCACACTCATCCAGGTGGTCCAGCAGATCCTGCATATTGTCTGCATCCTCATCCGACGTCAGCGTGACATAGGTGGAGGGCACCTTGGCACGCTCAGCCGAGTCTACCGTATATCCCTTTGCCGTCAATGCCGCGCTGATTGCATAGACGTCATCCGGCTCGGTATAGATCTCAAATATGCCTTCCCCACTCTGGAAGTCGGTCGCACCGGCCTCCAGTGCGTCCTCCATCAATTTGTCTTCCACGATGTCGCCATCCTCGTCCGTGACCAGGATCACGCCCTGCTCCGAGAACAGGAAGGAGACGCATCCCATCGTGCCCAGGTTGCCACCGTATTTGGCAAAGAAGTGGCGCACGTCGCCCGCCGTCCGGTTCTTGGAATCGGTCGCGGCCTCCACGATCACGGCTACGCCGCCGGGGCCATACCCTTCATAGGTCATCTCCTCATACACGGCGCTCCCTTTCTCAAGGGATTTTTTGATCGCACGCTCAATGTTATCATTGGGCACGTTATTGGCTTTGGCCTTGGCGATCAGATCACGCAGTTTCCCATTGGTATTGGGGTCGCCGCCGCCGGCACGCACCGCCACCGCGATCTCCTTACCGATCTTGGTAAAGATGCCCGCCTTGGCGGCATCCGTTTTTTCTTTTTTATGTTTGATATTGTTCCATTTACTATGTCCAGACATCTCGTATCCTCCTTTAGATCTTTTCGGTCTTTTTCATGCATATCAGGGTCAGGGCACGCCCGAGCACGGTGCGCACTGCCCCCGTCATGGCGATGCGGGTCTGCCGCACTGCCTCATCCTCACACGTCAGGATCTGGCAATCGTGATAGAAGCGGTTAAAGGCCGCACACAGATCCAGAATATAGCGCGTGACATAGGACGGCTCATAATCGGCCAGCGCCGCCTGTATCACATCCGGGAAGGTGGCCAGCACTTTGCCTAGGGCCAGTTCTTCCTCCTGCATGTCATAGGCATGGAAGGCGCCCGGCGTGGCGGCCTTCTCCATGATGCTACAGGTGCGCGCATAGGTATACTGCGCATACGGGCCGGTATTCCCGTCAAAGGACAGGGCATCCTCCAGCACGAAGTTGATATCCCGCATCCGGTTGTTGGAGAGATAGTGGAACACGATGGCGCCCACGCCCACCGCCTCGGCCACGGCATCCCGATCGGCCAGGTCCGGGTTCTTTTCTGCCGTGATCGCCTTGACCTTCTCGATCGCCTGGGCGAACAGGTCTTTCAGCAGTACCACATTCCCCGTCCGGGTCGCCAATTTGGCACCGTTGATGCTGACCGTACCGTACGGGACGTGCACCAACTGGTCTGCCCAATCGTACCCCATCAGTTCGATGACCTTGAACCACTGGGCGAAATGCAGGCTCTGCCCGGCGGAGGTCACATAGATGCATTTATCAAAGTGGTAGGTCTCCTTGCGGTAGACGGCGGCGGCAATGTCCCGCGTGGGATAGAGCGTAGAGCCATCCCGCTTTAAGATCAGGCACACCGGCATGTTATAGGGCGAGAGGTCGACGACCGAAGCGCCGTCGTCCAGCTGCAACAGATCCTTCTGCCGCATGACCTCGATCTGTGCCGGCATCTTATCGGTATAAAAGCTCTCCCCGTTATAAGAATCAAAGGTGATGCCCAGCATGCGATAGGTCTTTTGATACTCTCGCATACTGATCTCGATGAACCATTTCCACAGGGCGATGTTCTCCGGGTCATTCTGCTCCAGTTTGGTGAACTCGGCCCGTGCGGCGTCATTGAGGCTCTCGTCCTTCTCGGCTTCT
This sequence comes from uncultured Ruminococcus sp., assembly GCA_964463735.1. Taxonomy (GTDB): domain Bacteria; phylum Bacillota; class Clostridia; order Oscillospirales; family CAG-272; genus UBA1740. The sequence goes on from CAYXDB010000023.1 coordinate 11,678, forward strand.
TCATGGAAGCGGACGTACAGGCGCACCAGTTCATCGATCTCACCCTGCTCTACCGCCTCGCGACTGCCGTAACGGCGATACGCCACGATCAACTTGCCGAACTGCGTGCCCCAGTCCCCCAGGTGATTGATGCCGATGCAATGATACCCAGCGAACTCGTGCAGCAATTTCAGCGAATGGCCGATGACCGTCGTGCCCAGGTGGCCGATGTGGAACGGCTTGGCCACATTGGGAGAGGAATAGTCCAGCACGACCGTCTTCCCCTGCCCGCAGGCGGGGGAACCGTACATGTCTCCCTGCTCCGCTACGGCGGCCAGCACGCGCCCGACAAAGGCCGCACGGTCAATAAAGAAATTCAGATACCCCCCTGCGACCTCGGTCCGTGCGATCTCCGCACAGGTAAGGCCCTCGCCCAGGCGTGCCGCGATCTGCGGCGGGGCGGCATGCAGGGTACGGCTGAGTTTGAAGCAGGGCATAGCCAGATCGCCCATGGCGGCATCTGGTGGATATTCCAACATGGCGGCGATCTCTTCGGACGGCAACGAGGCCCCCGGGAACTTTTCTGCCACGGCCGCCGATAGGGCGACGGCTACCTTTTTCTTAAGTGTCTGCATGATTGATCCTTCAGCTTTCTGTTTTCATTCCGCGATACCGCGCGTGTAACCATTATATTATATAAGATACACCGCGCAATTTCAAGCCCCATGGGCGCTTTTTTTGCCATTTTTCCTGCAAAAATACCTGCGCTGCCCCATTTTTGCCTGTTCTCCCGTCCCAAAATGCGGCCCGCGCCGCCAAAGCGGGGCGGGTCAGGCGATCGGCAGGTCGGCCCCGTCCCCTTGCCCGGGGAGGGGCAATGTGCTGTTCAGATAGATATATGCCTCTTCCACATGCACGATGGCCACGACCCCGGCGCCGACCGGCATCGCGTCTCCCCACGTGACATCCAGCAGATAGTCTTCCTCCCATGCATCCCCGCCCAGGAGCAGATAAACTGCCCCGATCTCCAGCGCGGCATAGATGCCCACCGTGCGGCAGGCACGTGGCAGGATGCAGGCAAACAGCCCCTGGCGCCGGGCATCCTGTAGGGAAAGGGCATAGCCGGCCGGGCGCTGGGAAGAGAAAGTGACCTGGATCAGCGTCTGGCTCTCGTCCTCCGACTGCGGTATATGGCTGTTGCGGCGGCCGGTCGCCACCAGCGTCCCACCGGAGGTGGAAAAATGCCCCCCGGCTTTGATATCGATGGGGCACCCGCCACGCAAGGGGGGCGCCGCCAGCAGGGCAAAGCCCCCCGTCTGTACAAAGTCGCCGCGGGCATCCACACAGTCCCCATCTGCCATCACATACAGCATACCGCCGTTTACCCGCAGATAGACCTCCGTCTTCTGATACCTATCCTGGTATTCTTCCGGGATGATTAGCGTCACGTCATCTGGCAACGGGTCCGCTTCCTCGACCCGGATGCCGTCCTCCGTGGCGGCCATACAAACGATGCCACCCTCCAGCGTGACCCGCTCGGCCCGTAGACCGTGTACCGACGCCATGACCTGCAGGATGCCATCGGTCACCTGCACATCCCGCGCCTGGATGGCCTCATCGGAGGAGGACATATAGACAGCGCCCCCCGCCACGCGCAGAAGGCCGTCGGTATGCAGGGCATCGTCCTGCGCATCCAGCGTGACCTCCCCGCCGTCTATGGCCAGTTCGTCCCCTGCCCGGATGCCCGTGCGGCTGACGCCAGATTCACGCACGTATATAGATCCCAGCCCCGTCGTGATACCGATCACACCAGCGCGGATCCATACGCGGTGGGAGGCATCGATCCCGTCGCCCCCCGCCTGGCAGGTATACGTGCCACCGTCTATACATACGTATCCGTGCCGCCCGTCGCTCCGGCGACTGCGCACGGCATCTTTCCCACTCTGGATCTGGATCGTTGCCCCCTGCAACAGGACGGCATCATGCCCTTCCAGCCCGTGCGTGGCGGCGGTCACCGCAAGGGATAATTGCGTGGCCGCCAGCACATCCCGGGTATAGATCCCGCGGTCGGCAGACCCGGTCACGGACAGGTGCCCCGTGCCAGTCAAGTAAAGGTCCTCTGCGGCCATCAGGGCGGCCAGCGGTTCCTCCGGGTCGGGGGTGCCGTCCGGGCTCCCTCCGGTCAGGCTGTTCTCCGTCCCCGCCGCACAGATCAGGCTCAATTTCCCTTCCCGCGCCCAGATGGCGGGGCCGTCCGGGCAGGCAAGGGAGGCTCCCTGCAAGACCAGGCGCACGTGCTGTCCCGGGGCGCGGATCACGATCTGCCCGGCGGACAAGGTGCCGGACAGCACATAGACCCCCTCCCCCGTGATGGACAGGAGGCGCCCCTCTTCTTCCACCGTGGCGCCCCCGCGCAACGAAGAAGCAGAGAAGCCATCCTCCCCCAGGGTGATATATTGTGCCTCCGCGGCCACGTACGTATCCCGCGCCATAGAGGCAGAAAGCGCTACCTGCTCTGCTGTCAGGGAACTGCTCCAGGGACGCTCCCCCGCAATACCCTCTGTCCCCGCTCCAGCGGCCTGCCCGGAAAGATAGGGGTACAGCCCCGGGATCTGCCACAGCGCCACGGCGCACAGCACAAGGGTCAGGCAAAGCGCTATCGCGCGTGTACGGTCTTTCATCCGGTCTCCTTTCCGCGTGACGGCCTCCTGCGAGGCATCAGAGTTCCTCCTTGCGCGGCATCACGATCGCGCACGTGATGGGTAGATTGCCATTGCGCGTGCGCAGGGCGTCTAAGAATTCTTTTTCCTTGTTCCGGTCCTTTAAGACCACGTGATAGCGCACTTCAAACATGCTGCCCATATTGGTCGTGCGCACCAGTTGCAGGGTCGCTTTACGCGTATAGGTGGCAAATATGTCGTCAAACATGCCGGTATAATCCAGCGATTCCGGGATCAGGATCTTCAACTGGCGGCCCAGCCCTGCATCTTCCCCAAATGGCGTGAGGCCGAGCACCAGCATGACCAGCGCCAGCACGACCGTCAGCGCCGCGCCATACAGGACGTAGCCCATGCCGACCGTCACCCCGATCGCCAGCGAGCAGAAGACGGCGGCCATATCGCGCCCGCTCCCCGGGGCAGAACGGAAGTTCATCAGGGCAAAGGCACCACCCACGGCCAGCGCCGCCCCAAAACTCTGGTTGGTGAACAGGATGACCGTCTGGATCACCGCCGGAAAAAGAACGAGTGCCCCGGCAAAACTCTTGGTATAGGCCCCGCTCAACATATACGCGACCGACAAGATCAGCCCATACAGGAGCGCACACCCGAGGCACACCATCGTCTCCCGGATCCCAAAGGAAATATTCGTTGCAAACAAACTGTTGAACATAGCAGTACCTACTCTCTGTTTTATTACTTACTATTATACAACACGCCCCGGGGGAAAAGCAAGTATATTCCCGAGATTTTGACACATCCTACAAGTACAGAAGGATGGTTTTGTATGTTCTGCACAAAGGAAGCGTGATGCGTGAAAGGAGAGAGCCGTATGCACCGCCCCGACCCTGCCCCTTGCCTGTTCTGCCTGTGCTGTCTCTGCCTTGCCTGCCTGCTCTGCCTGTTCTTGTGGGAGGGCGGCTGGTTCCCCGCCCCCACCGGGCACGCGATGGGCACCCCCCTGCATGCGCCCGCCCCCCTGCGCAGTAAAAGCACCACCTCCCCCTTGACAAACGCGCGCGGTCGTGCTACACTAACAACGATCATACCGCCCACGGGGTGGCAAGCAAAGGAGAGCTACCATGTTACATGAAACTATCCGCCTGCGGGAGGACGACCCCGCTGTGACCCTGACTACCTATGTCGTCAATGAGACCCGCGTCACGCGGGATGCCATGCTGGTCATCCCCGGCGGCGGGTACCGGGAGGTCTGCACCGACCGCGAGGGGGAGCCGATCGCGCTGGCTTTTCTGGCACGCGGCTTTAACTGTTTCGTCCTGCATTATTCGGTCGGGGAACGTGCGGTATACCCCCGCCCGCTGTGCGATGCGTCCCTTGCCATGGCGCACATCCGGCAAAACGCCACACGCTACGGCATCTGCCCCCAGCGTATCTTCGCGGTGGGGTTTTCGGCCGGGGGGCATCTATGCGCTTCCCTCGGTTCCCTGTGGGATGAGCCGGAGGTGTATGAGGCCTGCCCTGCCCTGCGCCCCGGGGATGACCGCCCCACCGGCACCATCCTGTGCTACGCCGTGCTGAGCGCCAATTGCCCCACGCACCGCGGCTCCTTCCTCCATCTGTCGGGCAAGGCAGACCCCACGCAGGAAGAATTGCAGCGCTATTCCATCGACACCCGCATCAGTGACAAAACAGCGCCGGCCTTTTTCGTCCACACGGTGGAGGACAGCACCGTGCCGGTACAGAATGCGCTCTTGACCATGCAGGCCATGAAAGAGCACGGCATCCCGTATGAAGCACGCCTGTACCCCCGCGGCCCGCACGGCATCGCCCTGGCCGATTTCCAGACCGCCCTGGGGGACCCCGCCATGGTCATACCGGAGGCCGCCCACTGGGTCGAGGATGCCGTGGCCTGGACGCGCACGGTCCCGTCCCTTTCGCTGTAAGCGATCCTGGCCACTGTCGTACATTTCGCGACACACGGGTGCGCGTTTCGCTGTTTACCCCGTTTTCTCCCCCCTTTATCTCCCCTGCCCCTGCCCGGGCAGGGGTTTTCTTTTTCGCAACGCACGGGTAGCACTTTTCCACCATGGCCATAGAATAGAAAGTGGACCCTATCATGGAGAAAGGAGAACCTGATGAACCGTTATCCGCGTACTTATGCCGGCGGCCATCTCCGTAGCCGCTCCCGCTTACGTGCCACCATGGCCGAACAGACATCCTCCGCACCCGCACCCGCGCCCGCCGCTACTGCGGCCTCCTGTCCCACCCAGCCCCTTGCTTTTCCTTATGTCCCTGCGCAACCGTGGGGCGATATATATGCGCCGGAGGAAGGGTGGCGCCGCGGGACGATATTCCCCGCCCTGGATATGCCCTATGAGGAAGGAGGCGCACGGCAATGAACCATGCAGACCGGGATCTGGGCGCGCAGGTCGCCTACCACCGCTTTTGCCTGATCGATCTTGCCCTGTATCTGGATACGCACCCGGACAGCCGCGAGGCGCAGGAGGCCTTTGCCGCTGTGCGAGAGGACTATCTGCCCCTGCTGGAAAGTTTTGACCGCCAATATGGCCCCTTGACCCTGCTGGATTCCAGCACAGACGGCCTGTGGAGCTGGGGCATGGAACCCCTGCCGGAAGAAGAAGGAGGGCAATGATATGTGGGAATATCAAAAACAGCTGGAATACCCCGTCCGCATCCAGCGGCCGGATGCTCGCGCCGCCGCGGTGATCCTCTCTCAATACGGCGGCCCCAATGGAGAACTGGGGGCCTCCCTGCGCTATCTTTCCCAGCGGTTTGCCATGCCGGACCGCCAGGTAGCCGGCCTCTTAAACGACATCGCCACCGAAGAACTGGCGCACCTGGAGATGATCTGCACGATGGTGCGGCAACTGACCCGCGGCCTGACACCGGAGCAGATCACCGCGGGCGGCTTTGCCCCCTATTTTGCCGAGCATACCATCGGCATCTACCCCGCCGGTGCCAACGGCTCTCCCTTCGATGCCGCCACCCTGCAATCGGTGGGCGACCCCGTTGCCGACCTGACCGAAGACATGGCGGCGGA